>JBDTUO010000467.1:0-2744 GCA_040007675.1 Rubrivivax sp. | reverse complement strand
GCTGCTTGAAGTGCGAGTGGCACTGGTTGACGTCGCTCCAGGTGTTGACGATCGCAATCACCGGCTTGTCCTTCCAGTCCGCGGGCCCGTAACCCATCTGCATGAAGCGCGAGCGGTGGCCGAAGGAGCGGAAGTCGTCGGGCGCGAACCAGCGCGCACTGCGCAGGTCGGCGGGGGTCTTCTTCGGGTGGTCGTTCGTCACGGCGGTCTCGGCGGCAGCGCAGGCCGCCCGGCGGTGTGCAGGGCACACAGCGTAGTCGAAGTCGCACGTGGCCGGCGTCGTCGGGGCGCCCCCCGTCGCGACGGGGGCGGCTTCACGGCTTTTCCACGAGCTTCCAGCAGGATCCTTGCGCACGAACTGGCCGGCGCGAAACTCGTCGCGATCGCACCTCGGCCCGCTCGACGCCGGGCCAGGTGCCGGTCAGCAGCCATTTGGACACGACCCGGTTCCCGCTGATCCCGTGGCGATCATCGGCATGGTGGGCATCGGGCAGGCCGCGCAGGCCTGCAGCAAGGCTTTCGCCGTTTCCCGATTCGAGGCCCTGGTCTGTGTGGCGCGAACCTCCTCGTCACGGGGCCGGGCCCGCACCCCACATCGATCAGCCCACCGCGCGCGCCGACCGCCTCGGCCACGGCGGCCCGCCCCCGCTACACGTCGTACGCGAACCGCGCCACCGCACGCTCTTCCCACTCGATGCCGCTGCCGGGTCGGGCCGGCACGACGACACGGCCGCCCTCCACCTCGAACGGTTGCCGAAGCACGGGGTTGGCCCAGTCCTGCCATTCGAGCCAGTGGGCGGTTTCGGTCACCCGCAGCAGGTGCGCGCAGACCTCGGGGTAGAGGTGCGACGACACTTGAACACCTTCCGCCGCCGCCACCGGCACGGCACGCAGCCAACCCGAAACCCCGCCGATGCGCATCAGGTCCGGCATCACGTAGTCGCAGGCGCCCGCCCGCAGCGCCTTGGCCAACTCGCGCGGCCCGTAGAAGTTCTCGCCCATCTGTACCGGTGTGCGCAGTTCGCGGGCTAACTGCGCGCAGCCCTCGGTCAAGTCGTACGCGATGGGTTCCTCGAACCAGTACAGGCCCTGGTCGTCCAGCGCGTGGCACCGGCGCAGCGCGTCGCCCAGCGCAAGACCCTGGTTGAAGTCGACCATGAGATGCATCTCGTCGCCGACTGCCTTGCGCACCTCGCTGATGGCCTGCAGATCGTCCTGCAGGCGATCCCGACCCAGCCGCAGCTTGAGCCCCCGAAAGCCAGACTCGTCCCGCAGCGACAGCGCCTCTTCGCCGAGCTTCTCCGGCGCACCGAGCCACAAGCCATTGCTGTTGTACGCGTCGACGGTGCCCACCGACCCACCCAGCAGTTCGGCCAATGGAAGTCCGGCCGCCTGGGCCAGCGCATCCCACGCCGCCATGTCGAGCCCTGCCACGGCGATCATGCTCACGCCCTCGTATCCCAACAGGCCCAACGACTTCCGTCCCGCGACGAAGTCGTCGAGCGGTCGCACCGGCTGCCCCTTCCTCGCCTGCGCCAAATCCTGGATCGCCGGGCCGACATAGCGGACCGCCTGCTTGAGGTAGGGCTCCAGATAGGCCCGGCCGACGACGCCCTCCTGAGTATGAAGGTCGATCAGGATCAGCGGCCATTCGTCGAAGAGTCCGACCTTGGAGACAATCGGCCGCGCCAGCGGGACGAGCACGGGCCGGACCTCGACATGCTGGTAGGTGAGCCGCTCGGTTTGCATGGCATCTCCTTCCCGTCGTCCAACTCCATCGGGCGCCGACAAATATCGACCAGACGTGCCGGTCCGTCAATGAGAAGCTTCGAGCGTGCTTTCCTTGACCCCCGGCGGCGGGAATGACGAGCCTCATTCCCTGGGGATGCTCAGTCTCAGTAGTGGATTGCGCCCGGCGCACCGCCGCCGACCGCGATTGCATCACCGTTGATCGCGCGCGCCTGCGGCGAGCACAGGAACACGACCACGTCGGCCACCTCGGCCGCGTCCACCAGGTGCCGGATCGAATCTGCGGCGGCCATCTTCGCGGTCACGACGTGGGGCGCCACGCCCTGCGCGGCGGCGCGCGCGGCCACCAGCGGCGCGGTGCGCTCGGTGCGCGTCACGCCCGAGTGCACCACCGTCACCTGGATGCCGGATCGGCCGAACTATTCGGCCATGTTCTTCGTCAGCGCCGCTACCGCTATGTTGCGGATGCTGCAGACCGCATCGCCGGTCTGCCGTGCTGCCAGCCCGCTGACGTTGACGATACGGCCCCAGCCGCTGTCCTGCCTGCCGGCCACCACCTCGCGCGCGCAACGCACATAGCCCATGACCTTGGTGTCGAGCTCGCGGTGGAAGAACTCCGTAGCCAGCCACCTCGGCGGCGGCGTTGACGAGGATGTCGATCGGCCCGCCGAGCCCGGCCGCCGCCTCGGTCACCGCGGCGCGCACCTGCTCGTCGTTCGTGGTTCGGCGCGCGCGCCGATCAAGCGGCGGCCACTGGCGGCCGACAACTCGTGCGCGGCCGCGGCGAGCACGTCCGGATCGCGCGCCAGCAGCGCGACTCCGCGGCCCAGCCTCCGCGCGCTGCCGCTGGTGCGGCGAGCTTTCGACGCCACGAACTCGATGCGAGGGCCGCCGCCCCAGACAAACGGCAGCCGGCGCGCGGCCGCCCGATCAATACGTCAGCCAGGTTCCCTTCACCGGCTGCTGCTCTACGCCGAGCCGGCTGTAGTCGCACA
>JBDTUO010000466.1:0-2750 GCA_040007675.1 Rubrivivax sp. | reverse complement strand
ATCCTCGACCAGATGGGCGCCGAGGCGCTGCTGGGGCAGGGCGACATGCTCTACCTGCCGGCGGGCAGCGGGCTGCCGGTGCGGGTGCACGGCGCCTTTGTCAGCGACGAGGAGGTGCACCGCGTCGTCGACTACCTGAAGACGCAGGGCGCGCCGAACTACATCGACGGCATCCTCGAGGGCGGCACGCTCGACGGCGATGCGGAGCCGGGCTCCGGGGTCGACGGTGGTCCGGGCGACGAGGCCGATCCGATGTACGACCAGGCGGTGGCGGTGGTGCTGCAGCAGCGGCGCGCGTCGATCTCGCTCGTGCAGCGCCACCTGCGCATCGGCTACAACCGCGCGGCGCGGCTGCTGGAACAGATGGAGAAATCCGGACTGGTCAGTGCGATGGCGACGAACGGCAACCGGGACCTGCTGGTCCCGAAGCGCGACGAGTGATCGGCCGTCTGCAGCGCGGATACCGGTTGCGGTCGCGACGTAAGGTCCGGGCTGTCGCGGCGGCGTGGCTGCTCGGCGCCGTGGCGGGCGCCGCGCAGGCCGATGCGGTCGATCAGTTGCGCCGCTTCGTGGCCGAGGTCAAGGCCGGCAGCGCCGACTTCGAGCAGATCGTCACGACGCCGGACGGTGCCGCACGCAAACCCACCCGCGGGTTTTTCGCTTTCCTGCGGCCGGATCGCTTTCGCTTCGATTACACGCAGCCGTACGAGCAGCAAATCGTCTCCGACGGCCGCAAGGTCTGGCTGCACGACCCCGACCTGCAACAGGTCACGGTGCGCCGCCTCGACCAGGCGCTTGGCGCGACGCCGGCAGCGCTGCTGACCGGGGGATCGCTCGAACGCGACTTCACGCTCGTCGCCCAGCCCGCCAGCGAGCAACTCGAATGGGTGCGGGCGACGCCGAAGGCGAGCGACGGTGCATTCCAGTGGATGGCGGTCGGCTTTCGCGGCGACACGCTGGCGGCGGTCGAGATTCTCGACCGCTTCGGACAGCGCACGCGGCTGAGCTTTCGCGGCTTCACGGTCCGCAGCGACCTGACGCCGTCGGCATTCAGCTTCACGCCGCCCGCAGGCACCAGCGTCGTCGAGCAGTAGCGGGGCGCGCCGACGGCGGGTCTGCCGCCAGGACCATTCAGCAGCGATGAGCGATCAGGACAGTCTGTTCGAAGGCATGGCGTCACCCGCACCGCGCGCCTCCGGTGTGTCCGCTGCGTTCGGCACGTCAGGCACCCCCGCCGCCGCCGTGCCGCTCGCCGAGCGCCTGCGTCCGCGTGTTCTCGACGAGGTCATCGGCCAGCCCCACCTGCTCGCGCCGGGCAAGCCGCTGCACAGCGCGCTGGCCGGCGGGCGCGTGCACTCGATGATCCTTTGGGGGCCGCCCGGGGTCGGCAAGACGACGCTGGCGCGGCTCGTCGCCGGTGCCGGCGACGCGCAGTTCGTCGTGCTGTCGGCCGTGCTGGCGGGCGTGAAGGACATCCGCGAGGCGGTCGAACGTGCCGAACACGCGCGTGCCAATGGTCGCCGCACGGTCGTCTTCGTCGACGAGGTGCACCGCTTCAACAAGGCACAGCAGGACGCCTTCCTGCCGCACGTCGAGTCGGGCCTGTTCACCTTCATCGGCGCGACGACAGAGAACCCGTCGTTCGAGGTCAACTCGGCGCTGCTGTCGCGCGCGACCGTTCACGTGCTCGAGCCCTTGTCCGACGCCGAGCTGGCGCAGCTGCTCGAACGCGCCGCGGCCGAGTTGCAGGCGCCGCCGCTCACCGACGCGGCCCGCGCGCGGCTGGTCGCGCACGCCGACGGCGACGCGCGGCGCCTGCTCAACGCCTACGAAAACCTCGTCGCCGGCGCGGGCGGGCGCGCCGAGCTCGACGAGGCGCTGCTCGAGTCGACGCTCGGCGCCCTGCTGCGCCGCTACGACAAGGACGGTGACCAGTTCTACGATGCCATCTCGGCGCTGCACAAGAGCGTGCGCGGCTCGGACCCGGACGCGTCGCTCTACTGGCTGGCGCGCATGCTCGACGGCGGCGTCGATCCGCGTTACGTTGCCCGCCGCGTGCTTCGCATGGCGAGCGAGGACATCGGCCTGGCCGATCCGCGGGCGCTCCAGGTCGCGCTGTCGGCGACCGCGGTGTTCGAGCGGCTCGGTTCGCCCGAAGGTGAGCTCGCACTCGCCGAAGCGGTGGTCTACCTCGCGGTGGCGCCGAAGTCGAACGCCGTCTATGCGGCGTGGAACCAGGCGCGTGCGCTGGTACGCGGCGACCGCACGCGGCCGGTGCCGGCGCACCTGCGCAATGCACCGACCGCGCTGATGAAGTCACTCGGGCACGGGCGCGACTACCGCTACGCGCACGACGAGGCTGGCGGCTACGCAGCAGGCGAGTCCTATTGGCCCGACGGCCTGGCGCCGCAACGCTGGTACGCGCCGGTGCCGCGCGGGCTGGAACTGCGCATCGCTGAGCGACTGCGCGAACTGCGGGCGCGCGACGCCGCGTCAGCCGGGCCGGCGCATCGAACGGTGGACCCCGCGCCGCCCGAACGACCGCCGGAATGACGGCACGCGGCGGTAGTCGTCGCGGCGCCAGAAGGGGAAACACCGGGCTCGGCGGGCGCGACCCGACACCTACAATGATCTCGCCGCGCTGCTTCGAACACCGACACGGCCGGCTTCTTGCTTCGGCTTTGGGGTGGCACCCGCCGCGGCGCCGAGCCTTGCGCACGGTCCGCGCGGTCGCTCCGCGCGCGCCCTAG
>JBDTUO010000465.1:0-2761 GCA_040007675.1 Rubrivivax sp. | reverse complement strand
CTGCCGGGCCAGTTGCACGCGGCGATCCTGCGCTCGTCGCGCGTGCACGCGCGCATCCTGCGCATCGACACCACCGCCGCGCGCGCACTGCCCGGCGTGCACGCGGTGCTCACCGCCGCCGACGTGCCCGACCAGCAACCCATCGGCGTGGCCAAGGACCATCTGCCGCTCAAGCGCGACCGTGTGCGCAGCGTGCGCGACGAGATCGCCGCCGTGGCCGCCGAGAGCGAGGCCATCGCGCGCGCGGCGCTGGCGCTGATCGACGTCGAGTACGAAGACCTGCCGGTGCTCGCCGACGCACGCGACGCGCTGGCCCCCGGCGCGCCGCTGATCCACCCCGAGCCGCACGGCGCCGACCCCGCCAAGCCCGGCCTCAAGCCCGGTATGCCGATCGCGTTTACCGGCAAACCCGACAACATCGCGATGCGCTTCGACTACACGCATGGCGATGTGGTGCAGGGCGAGGCCGAATCCGACGTGGTGATCGAGGACAGCTTCTCGCTGCACTACGTAACGCATTGCTGCATGGGTGTGTCCGGCGTGATCGCCGAGTTCGACGCCCGCGGCAATCTGCTGCTGTACTCGAACACGCAGGTGCCCTTCCTGCACAAGCGCGAATTCGCCGAAATCTTCGGCATGGATCCCGGCCGTATCCGCATCATCCAGCCGCCGATCGGTGGCGGCTTCGGCTCCAAGCTCGACATCTACCCCTTCGAAGTGATCTGCGTCTACCTGGCGCGCGCCACCGGCCGGCCGGTCAAGCTGCTGTTCAACCGCGAGGAAGAATTCCTCGCCTCGCCGACACGCCAGCCGGTGCTGCTGACGCTGCGCTCGGGTTGCAAGCGCGACGGCACGCTCACCTTCCGCAGCGTGCGCACGCTGCACGACAACGGCGCCTACACCTCCTGGGGGGCGACCACGCCGTTCGTGATGATGCAGACCTTCTCGTCGCTGTACCGCGTGCCGCACTGCGATTACCACACGCTGGCGGTCTACACGAACAACCCCTATGCAGGCTCGTTCCGCGGCTACGGCAACCTGCAGGCCACCTTTGCGATCGAATCGCACATGGACCAGCTTGCCGAGGCGATCGGCATGGACCCGCTGACCTTTCGCCAGAAGAACGCGCAGGCCCAGGGCGAGGTCAGCGGCCAGGGCATGGTGTTTCGCAGCTGCGGTTTTCAGGACTGCCTGCGCAGCGCCGCCGAGCGCAGCGACTTCGCGCGCCGGCATGCGGAGTACGCGGCGCAGCGCGACGCGCCCGGCGCGATCAAGGGGGGGGCCGGAAATCCCGCACTCAGGCGCGGGGTGGGCATCGCGTCGATGCTGCACGTCGGCGGCGGCGCCAAGATCTATCCGTCCGACGGCTGCGGCACGATCCTCAAGCTCGACGACTTCGGGCACGTCACGCTGATCACCGGTGCGTCCGAGATCGGCCAGGGTTCGGAGACGGTGCTCGCGCAACTCGTCTGCGAGGAGCTCGGCCTGCCGATGTCGGCGGTCACGGTGGTCAACAACGACACCGACATCACGCCCTGGGACGTCGGTGTGCATGCCAGCCGCACGACCTTCATTGCCGGCAACTCGGCGATCGGTGCGGCGCGCAAGGCGCGCGACAAGATTTTCGCCGCGGCGGCTCCGCGCTTCGACTGCGCCGCCGATGAGCTTGCACTGCGCGACGGCCACATCGTGCGCCGCGCGAGCGGCGAGCCGCTGATCGGGATCGCGCGTTTCCTGCGCAGCCTGCACTTCAGCGACCGCGCCGAACTGGTGATGACCAGCTTCTACTACGAGCCGCCGAGCGTGCACCAGGACAAGGGCTACAAGGGCGACGTCTCGGCGGCCTATGCCTGGGCGACGCAGGTCGTCGAGGTCGAGGTCGATACCGCCACTGGCGTGGTGCGCATGCTCAGGGTCACCGGCGCGCACGACGTGGGTCGGGTGCTCAACCGGCTGGGCATCGAAGGTCAGATCGAGGGCGGCATCGTGATGGGCCAGGGTTATGCGCTGACCGAGAACCTGGTGGTCGAGAACGGCAGCATCCGCAACCCGAACTTCCGTGACTACAAGCTCGTCACCGCACCCGAGATTCCCGAGATGGATATCGCCTTCATCGAGTCGATGGACGGTGAAGGCCCGCAGGGCGCCAAGGGCGTGGGTGAAGCACCGGCGATCTGCATCGCCGCCGCGACGGCGAACGCGATCTACAACGCCACCGGCGTGCGCATCACCAGCCTGCCGTTCACGCCCGAGCGCGTCTACCGCGCGTTGCACGGCGCCCTGCCGCCGGTGCAGCCCGTACCAGCGATGGCGGAGCGGCCGGCGTGAAAGCGCGCACCGTGCTGTCGCTCGAGCAGGCGCTGTCGCTGCCCTATGCAACGCTGCGCTTCGCCCAGCTCGGCTGGCGCGTGATCCGCATCGAGGCGACGGCCGGCAAGGGCCTGCCGGGCGATCCGAACCGCTACATCGGATCGCGCGTGTGCAGTCAGCCAGGCGACGCGGATGACCGGCGCAGCTACTTCGTGGCGCCCAACGTCGGCAAGGAGGCGATCGCGCTCAATCTGAAGGACGAGCGGGGTCAGGCGCTGCTAGAGCGGCTGATCGACGAGCTCGATGTCGATGTCTTCTGCTGCAATACCGTGCCGGCCCGTTATGCGTCGCTGGGCATCGCGCCCGAGCACTTGCGCGCCGCGCGGCCGGAACTGATCTGGGCCGGCATTTCGGCGCTCGGCCCGGCCTTCCCCGAGGCACCCGGCTACGA
>JBDTUO010000464.1:0-2768 GCA_040007675.1 Rubrivivax sp. | reverse complement strand
CGGTGTAGTCCAGCTCGCTGGTGCAGCCGGCATCCTTGTGCAGGATGTCGTCGATATTCTTGAAGGTCTGCTCGAACATGGGGCGCGGCCGCTGGTGTCTGCGCCCATTGTCTTCGCCCTTTCCCGGCCCGCGAACGGCACCGCGCCCCGGAGCTCTCGGCCCCGGGGCGCGTGGATCGACACCATCGATGCGGCCGGGTTCGGCCGCTCGAAAAGCGCGCGGCCTCAGCCGCGGTCCAGCGCAACCGGTACGAAGATGCGCTGGTCGTCGCGCTGGATCAGCAGCGCCACGTGCTTGGGCTTTTTCTGCAGCACCGCGCGCACGTCGTCGACGTCGTTCACCGGCTTGCCGTTGAGGGCCAGCACGATGTCGCCCGGCTGCACGCCGGCGCGCGCGGCCGCGCCTTGTGCCTGCTGAACCAGCAGGCCGTGGTCGGTTTCGGCGGCGGCGCGTTCCTGCGCCGACAGCGGCCGCACCGACACGCCCAGCGTGCCGGGTTCCTGCGGCGACGCCGACGCGAGCTCGGTGCCCCCGTCCGCGCGGCCGAGCGTGATCTCGACGTCGCGCGTGGCCTTGTCGTTCCAGAGCTTCAGCGCGACCTTGTCGCCCGGCACCGCCACGCCGACGCGCGCCGACACGTCGCTGGCGGTGCGCACCGTCTTGCCGTCGAGTTGCAGGATGACGTCACCCGACTTGAGCCCGGCTTTCGCGGCCGCGCTGCCCGGCACCACCTGCGCCACCAGCGCGCCGTCCGGCTTGTCGAGGCCGAAACTCTGCGCCAGCGGCTGGCTCAGGTCCTGCAGCGAGACCCCCAGCCGCGCGTGCTCGACCTTGCCGGTCTTCAGCACCTGGTCCTTGACGTTCAGCGCGACGTCGATCGGAATCGCGAACGCCAGCCCCTGGAAGCCACCGCTCTGCGAAAAGATCTGCGCGTTGACGCCGATCACACGACCGTTGCCGTCGAACAGCGGCCCGCCCGAGTTGCCGGGGTTGACCGCGGCGTCGGTCTGCAGGAAGGGCACGAAGCTGTCGCCCGGCAGCGCGCGCCCCTTGGCGCTGACGATGCCCTGGGTCGCACTCTGCTCGAAGCCGAAGGGCGCGCCGATCGCCAGCACCGGGTCGCCAACCTCGGCTGCGCCGGGGTCGCCCAGCCGTACCGTCGGCAGCCCGGTGGCGTCGATCTTCAGCACCGCGATGTCGGTCGCCGGGTCGCTGCCGAGCACCTTGGCGCGGAATTCGCGCCGGTCCGACAGCTTGACGTTGACCTCCTTGGCCTCGCGCACGACGTGCGCGTTGGTCAGCACGACGCCATCGGCGCTGACGATGAAGCCCGAGCCCTGGCCGCGGAACGGCGTCTCGCCACCGCGCCCGCCGGGCATGCCGCCCTGCCACCCGGGCAGGCCGCGGAAGAACTGGAAGAACGGGTCGTCCGGGCTCATGCCGGACGGGCCGTCGACCTTGTGCGTGCCGGCCACCGTGATGCCGACCACGGCCGGCGCGTTGGCCTTGACGATGGCGCGGAAGTCGGGTGTGGCCGGTGCCATCGGCACGACCGGCGCCACCATTGCAACCGGCGCCGTGGCGGTCGCCGGGGCCGCGGGCTGCGCGACCTGCACCGGCGCGGCCCGGCCGGGCAGCAAGTCCTTGAAGGTCCAGGCACCGGCGACGCCGGTGCCGAGCAGGCCGGCGGCGGCGAGCGCGGCCACCAGCGGCCGCAGCGTTGAACGGGGGAATGTGGTCATCGCAGATCCTCGGGAGTCGGGCGGCGGCGCCGCATGAGGACAAGCCTATGGCGCCGGGGTGATCACTTCGTGAGCCGGAGATGAGGCGAACGTGAAGGCGCGGGCTGAAGGATCAGTCAGCGCGCGGCCGGGGCGGCCGGCGGAAACACCACCTGCACCCGCAGGCCGCCGCCTGGCGCATCGGCCAGCGCCACCGTGGCGCCGTGGCGCTCGGCGACCGTGCGCACGATCGCCAGCCCGAGGCCACTGCCCGAGACCGACTGACCGTCGCGCCGGTAGAAGCGCGCAAACACGCGCTCGCGTTCGGCGGCCGGCAGGCCGGGGCCGTGGTCGTCGACCGTCAGCGTGGGCCGACCGTCGGCAGGGCCCACGCCCAGACCGACGCTGACCTGCACCTCGGCCGCCGGCCCGGCGTGGCGCAGCGCGTTGTCGACCAGGTTGCGCAGCAGCGTGCGCAGCGCCGGCGCGTCGCCGTCCACGCTGACCGCGGCGGTGGCGTCGAGCGCCAGCGTCGCGCCGGCCGCCGTCGCGAGCGGCGCCATGTCGGCGAGCGCCTGGCGCGCGAGTTCGGTCAGGTCCAGCGGCGCCAGCGCCGACTCGGCGCCGCCGGGCTCCGCGCGCGCCAGCGCCAGCAGTTGTTCGACCAGGCGCTGCGCCAGCGCCACGCCGGCGGCCAGCGCGGCCTGCGCCTCGGCGCGCTCGCCGTCGTCGCGCGCGCCGCGCAGCACCTCGAGCTGCAGCTTCAGCGCGGTCAATGGCGAGCGCAACTCGTGCGCCGCGTCGGCGACGAAGGCGCGCTGGGCGTCGAAGGCGGCCCCCAGGCGCAGCAGCAGTGCGTTCAGCGCGCGCACGAGCGGCGAGATCTCGCTCGGCAGCCCGGTGTCGGGCAAGGGCTGCAGCGCGTCGGCATGGCGTTCACGCACCGCGGCCGCCAGCGGGGTCAGCGGCGCCAGCGACAGCCCGACCAGCCACCACAGGCCGAGTGCGACCACCGGCGCGGCCAGCAACAGCGGCAGCACGCTGCG
>JBDTUO010000463.1:0-2775 GCA_040007675.1 Rubrivivax sp. | reverse complement strand
CGCGGCTTCATCGCCTTCATGCGGGCGTCGAAATTATCGACGTCGACCTCGAGGAACTTGCGATCCGCCACCGGCGCGAGCGGATCGGCGGGCTTGCCCGACAGGTCGGCCATCACGCCCATCACGAACGGCAGCTGGACCTTCTTCTCGGCGCCGTAGACCTCGACGTCGTACTCGATCTGCACGCGCGGGGCGCGGTTACGGGCGATGAACTTCTGGCTGCTGCTCATGGTGGTGGGCTCCTTGGGGATCGACGAAGCGGGGCGAGGCCGGCCGGCTCAGGCCCGCGGGGCGGTGGCAGGGGAAAACGCAAAACGGCGGCGCATCAGTTCACGCCTCCGGGGTCTGGACCGAATCGGGGTCGACGCCGACGATGCGGGCCACCTCGCCCATTGCATCCGGCGCCAGCTCCTTCATCAACTGCAGGAAGTTGTGGCTGATCAACTGCTGCGCCCGGCGCAGGAACAGCGATGCCGGGTTCGAAGGTTCCGCCCGCTCGAGGTAGTCGCGCACCATGTCGATGGCGCGCAGCGCCTCCTCGCGCGAGCGCACACCGCCCGACAAGCCGGCCTTCGCGCCGCCGGCCACGCCAGTGGTGGATGGATCTTCGGCATCCGCACGGTCCGCGGCGGTTGCCGGAAGCAAGCGCACGACACCGTCGACCAGCGCCAGCAGCGGCTTGAGGTCGGGCGCGTCGGTGCCCAGCCGCTCGTCGAGCCGCGCAGCCAGCACGCGGCTGAGCTCGCGCGCCGCCTCGGCCTGGACCCGCAACTCCGGCACGCGTTCCACCGCCGCCGCCAGCATCTGGCGCGCCACGTCACGCGACGTCTCGGCCTCACCTTCGTTTGCCGACGCGAGGCCGAGCGCCAACTCGAGTTGGCGCCCGGTAAGTTCGCCGATCGCGCGGTCGTTGACGACGAACGCCTGGCGCAGGTCACCGACGACGCCGTCGTTCTCGCGCAGCAACGCTAGTGCATTCACACGCGGGTACGGGTCGCCGTCATCCGGATCAGGCTGCGGATGCACCTGCTCCCAATAGTGCTCGAGAAGGCCGTCGATCAGCTGCAGCCCGGTCGGCAGAAACGCGAAGCCGTGCAGGTGCAGCCCGGCCCGGATCCACAGGATCGCGATGCGCAGGTCGCGGCTGCGGTCCAGCAGGTTCTCTGCCTGCTCGAATGCGCCGCGCCAGTTGGCGGGCTCGGCGGCCGAGAACTGCGTTTCCGGCTTGCCCGCAGCACTCTGCTGCAGCGCCAGAAAGTCGTTGTCGTATTCGAGGTCCGGCCCGCAGACACCGGCGTCGCCGGACAGCGGGTTGAGCCAGGATTGCCACCGTGCCGCGGCGGAGTCGAGGTCGCTCATTCGGGACGACGGCCTTTACCGGGTGAGGTTTCCGAGACCGATGAGTGTGGCAGGCTTGTCGGCATCTGAGAAGCCCCTGAAAGCTCGAGCGCGACTGCGGCGCAGGCATCGATCGCAGACCCCGGCGACCGGGATGACGCCACATCGAGTCGGATCGGTGCCAGCCCGTCGACATGACGTCGCCACGCGGCCTGCAAGCCGCGCTCCAAGGCGTCGACGTAGGCACGGACATCGAACAGCGGGGCTGGCGACGCCGGCGAGCGCGCGTGCACCAAACGGGCGCGCAGACCCTGCAGGCGCGGCCGATCGTGCGCCAGCGCGACGGCCTCTGCGACGTAGCTGGCGTCGTCGTGCGTGACCAGTTCCGGCAAGCCCGCAGCGCGCACCAGGCTGGCGCCGACGCGCCCGGCGAACCCGGTTCCGGTGCGCGTCAGCAGCGGGAGTCCGGCGCTGAGCGCCTCCAGTCCGGTGGTGTGGGCGTTGTAGGGCCAGGTGTCGACGAACAGGTCGGCGCGCGCGAGCTGCGCCCGGTAGCGTGCCCGCGCCTGCGGCTGCATCACGACGATGCGCGCGGGATCGATGCCCCGCGCCGCTGCCGTCGCCCGCCAGCGCGCCGCCGCCGCGCCGCCGAACGCGTCGCGCAGCCACAGGACGGATGAAGGGCAGGCCTGCAGCATGCGCAGCCAGCAGTCGAAAGTGACCGGCAGGATCTTCGCGGCGTGGTTGCTGCAGCAGAACACGACGGCGTCGTCGGGCAGTCCGAGCGCCGACCGCGGTGGCGCCTCGGCGTCGACCGGCGGCAAGCCACCGGCAAGGTAGCAGTGCGGCAACACCAGCGCGGCCTCGACCCCCGGCGCCGGCGCCAGCCCGGCCGCGACGATCGGGTCGGCAACCGTGTAGTCGTAGGTGCCCGCGCCGGCCACCCCGGGGTGGCCGAGGTAGGCCATCTGAAGCGGCGCCACGCGTTGCGAGAAGAGCGCGGGCCGCGCGCCGTGCGTGCTGCCATTGAGGTCGATCGCGACGTCGATGGCCAGTGCGCGCAGCCGCTGGACCGCCTGTGCATCGTCCACGCCGTGCAGGTCGAGCACGCGCTCGGCGCACGCGACGGCTTCGGCGCCCGGACCGTCGGCAGCGCGTGGCCCCAGCGCCACCACGATCACCTCGACGCGTCGACGGTCGTGGCCTCGCAGCACCGGTGTCAACAACTGCATCGTCGGATGGTCGTGCCAGTCGCCGCTCACGTACGCCACCCGCAGGCGGCTTGCGCCGCGTTCGCGCCGCCGCGGCGCGGCAGCGTCCCAGTCCGCGACGCGGCCGGCGGGCGCCACATGGTGTCGGAAAACCTGCGCGGCCTGCTGCTGCGACGACGGTGGCAGCGGCGTCAGCAATACCTGGAACGGCGTCGCCAGCGGCTCG
>JBDTUO010000462.1:0-2790 GCA_040007675.1 Rubrivivax sp. | reverse complement strand
CCGCACAGGCGGTTGATCGTCGCGCCGGGCACGCTCGGCGGCAGCCCGGCCAGCAATGCACTCATGCGCGCGACGTTGCGGTTGTCCTCGCCGGCCTGGTTGGCGCAGCCGTACAGCACGTCGCCCACTGCCTCCCAGTCGACGCCCGGGTGGCGCGCCATCAGCGCGCGGATCGGCACCGCACCGAGGTCGTCGGCGCGCACCGACGACAGCGCCCCGCCGTAGCGCCCGAACGGCGTGCGCACGGCGTCACAGATGAAGGCGTGGTCGGTCATGGCGGGGCTCCTGCAGCGCGGGCGGACGGACGGCCGGCCGGATGGCCGGACTGTAGCCCGGTCGGTCGGGCTGACCCGGCAACGGTGGGCGACCGACAGACTGACCGCCACCGTGCGGGGGAACGTGCTTGAACCGCACGCCGGTTTGTCCGTAAATTCGGGCCATGCTGGAATCCCTCGTCCTCGACCACGTCCAGGGGCGACTGGACGAGCTCGCGGCGACCGATCAGGCCAGGCTGGCGGTCGCGCTGCCGGGCGGCCGCCTGATCGGCAGCCCCGATGCGCCGGTGCGCCTGCGGCTGCACAGCCTGGTGCCGCTGGCGCACCTGGCGGCCGGGCAGATCGGCAAGCTGGCCGAGGACCACGTCGAGGGACGGCTGGACATCGACGGCCCGCTGCGCGCGGTGCTCGACGTCGCCGGCGCGCTGGTGCGCGAAGACCCGACGAGCGCGCCCGAACCCGTCGCGCCGCTCGCCTGGTGGCGCGACCTGCTGCTGCGCGGGCGCTCGCTGGCGCGCCACCGCACCGAGGCCGACGCGCGCCAGGTGCAGCACCACTACGACGTCTCGGACGAGTTCTATGGCCTGTGGCTGGACCCGCGCCGCGTCTACTCGTGTGCCTACTGGCGCGAGTCCGGCATGGACCTGGCCGCGGCGCAGGAGGCCAAGCTCGAACACATCTGCCGCAAACTGATGCTGCAGCCGGGTGATCGTTTCCTCGACATCGGCTCCGGCTGGGGCGCGCTGCTGCTGTGGGCGGCCGAGCACCACGGCGTGCGGGCCAGCGGCATCACGCTGTCGCGCAACCAGCACGCGCACGTCAACCGGCTGATCGACGAGCGGGGCCTGCGCGGGCGCGTGACGATGGAGCTGCGTGACTACCGCGAGCTGAGCGTCAGCGAGCCGTTCGACAAGATCGCGTCGGTCGGCATGTTCGAGCACGTCGGGCGCGCCAACCTGCCGACCTACTTCGCGCAGGTCTTCTCGCTGCTGCGCCCCGGCGGCCTGCTGCTGAACCACGGCATCACGGCGGGCGGCACGCGCAACGCCAAGCTCGGCGCGGGCATCGGTGAGTTCATCGACCGCTACATCTTCCCGGGCGGCGAGTTGCTGCACGTGTCGCACGTGCTGCGCGTGCTGGCCGAGGCCGGGCTCGAGGGCGTGGACACCGAGAACCTGCGGCCGCACTACGCACGCACGCTGTGGGCCTGGTCGGACGCGCTGGAGGCGCAACAGGGCGCGGCGCGCGAGATCGCCGGCGACCGCACCGTGCGGGCGTACCGGCTCTACCTGGCGGGCAGCGCGATGGCCTTCGAACGGGGCTGGATGTCGCTGCACCAGACGCTCGCCGTGCGCCCGAACGGGCAGGTCGCGGCCGGCCCGATGCGGGGCGCACAATCGGAGTACCCGTTCAACCGCGAGTACATGACCGGATGATCTACAAGTTTCGCAGCCCCGCCACGGGCGACGTCATCATGCTGGGCCCCCACGGGGACCGCATGCTGGCCCTGATCGGGCGCTCGCCGTCGGCCAAGGGCATCATCGAGGCGGCCGCGATGCCGGCCGCGATCAGCGCGCTCGAACACGCCGCGCAGGCCGACGAGGGCGCCGCCGATGCCGGGGCGTCCGGGGCGTCGGGCGCGGACGACGCCCCGAAAGCCGCGGGCGACGCCGCCGAGGTGGTGGCGCTGCGCGCGCGCCTGTGGCCGATGATCGAGATGCTCAAGCGGTCCCTTGCCGCCGGCGAGCCGGTCGTCTGGGGCGTCTGACGCGACGGTTGAAGAAGGCGCAAGGACACGGCATGGAACTGCGCAGCGAGAGCTGGACCGATGGCGACCGCATTCCCGAGCGCTACGCGGCCGGAAGGCTGCTGCCCGATGGCGGCGTCGGCTTCTCGGACAACCTGAACCCGCACCTGGCGTGGAGCGGGGTGCCGGCGGCGGCGCAGAGCCTGGTGCTGATCTGTCACGACTTCGACGTGCCGAGCCGCGGCGACGACGTCAACCAGACCGACCGCGAGGTGCCGGCTGACCTGCCGCGGGTGGACTTCTTCCATTGGGTGCTGATCGACCTGCCGCCGCGCCCGGCCGAGATCCGCGAAGGCGAGTTCAGCCGTGGCTTCACCGCGCGCGGCAAGCCGGGCCCGCAGACGCTGCACGGCGCGCGCCACGGCCTGAACGATTACACCGGGTGGTTCGCCGCCGACGCCGACAAGTCAGGCCAGTACTTCGGCTACGACGGCCCGTTCCCGCCGTTCAACGACTCGCTGGTGCACCACTACGTCTTCACGCTCTACGCCGTGGCGGTGGCGCGCCTGCCGGTGGCGGGTGACTTCACCGGGGCGGACGTGCGCGAGGCGCTGGCCAGCCACGTGCTCGGCGCGGCCACGTTCTCCGGCACCTACACGCTCAACCGGCGCCTGCTGGCCGGCGGGTGAGCGAGGGGGCGCCGCCGCCGCGCCCGGAAGGCGCGCCGCCACCGGAGGCCGAAGACCGGCCCCAGACCGGCGAAGGCGC
>JBDTUO010000461.1:0-2797 GCA_040007675.1 Rubrivivax sp. | reverse complement strand
CGCCGCTGTCGACGCAGGGCGGGGCCGGCCTCGACCTGTGGCTCATGGCGCTGACTCTGCTGGGCATGAGCTCGGTCCTGGGCGCGATCAACTTCATGGCCACGATCTTCAAGCTGCGTGCGCCGGGCATGACGCTGCTGCGAATGCCGCTCTTCGTTTGGAACACGCTCGTCACGAGTGTGCTGCTGCTGTTCGCGGTGCCGGTCCTGACGGCTGGTCTGATGATGCTGTTCATCGACCGCAACTACGGCGGCGGCTTCTTCGATCCGGCGCTGGGCGGCAACCCGGTGCTGTGGCAGCACGTGTTCTGGTTCTTTGGCCACCCCGAGGTGTACATCCTCATCCTGCCGGCCTTCGGCATCGTGACCGAGATCCTGCCGGTGTTCAGCCGCAAGCCGCTGTTCGGCTACAAGGCCTTCGTCTTCGCCACGAGCGCGATCGGTGCCCTCGGCTTCAGCGTCTGGGCGCACCACATGTTCACCACCGGCGCCGTGTACCTGCCGTTTTTTAGCTTCTTCACCTTCCTGATCTCGGTACCCACCGGCATCAAGTTCTTCAACTGGCTGGCCACGATGTGGGGCGGCCAGCTGCGCTTCTCGACGCCGCTGCTGTACTCCCTGGGCTTCATCGCGCTGTTCCTGATAGGCGGTCTCGATGGCGCCTTCCTGGCCGTCGTGCCGTTCGACTTCCACGTCCAGGACACGTACTGGGTCGTATCGCACCTGCACTACGTGCTCGTCGCGGGTGCCGTGTTCGGCATCTTCGCCGGGCTCTTCTACTGGTTCCCCAAGATGACCGGGCGCATGCTCAACGAGCGTATGGGCAAGTGGCAGTTCTGGTTGCTCTTCATTGGCACGAACGTGACCTTCTTCCCGCAGCACCTGCTGGGTCTCGACGGCATGGTCCGGCGCATCGTCGACTACGCGCCCAACCCCGGCTGGCCGGAGCTCAACTTGCTGTCGAGCATTGGCGCCTTCGTGATCGCGCTCAGCATCGTGCCCTTCATCTGGAACGTGTTCACCACTTTGCGCGGGCCAAAGAACGCCCCCGACGATCCGTGGGAGGGCAACACCCTCGAGTGGGCTACCACCAGCCCGCCGCCCAGCTACAACTTCGACTCACTGCCGCCGATTCGGTCTGAGCGGCCGCTCTTCGACCTGCGCCACGGCGCGGTAGTGGCGCATGCGGTGGCGCTGCCGGCCCATGCTGGCGAGACCCATGACGAGACCCGCGTCGACGCGCCCGAGGAGACCGGCAAGTGACCGCCAACACGGGCGTCACCGCCATGCCGCACACCGAAGAGGACAGCCACGAGGGCCCTCACGCCAAGGGCATCAACACCGCGCTCCTGGGCATGCTGCTCTTCATCGGCAGCGAGACGATGTTCTTCGCCGGCCTGTTCGGCGCCTACTTCAACGCCCGCGCCGCGGCCCTAGCGCAGGGTCAGTCGTGGCCGCCACCGGGTCTCGAGAGCGTCATCGAGCCGGGCATCATCCCGATCGTCGCGACGACCATCCTGATTCTGTCGTCGTTCACCATGCAGTACGGCCTGAACCGCATCAAGAAGGGCGACCGCACCGGCATGAACCGCGCTCTCGCGGTCACGCTGTTGATGGGCGCGGTGTTCCTTGGGATGCAGGCCTTCGACTATTACTCGCTCGTCACCGAGCACGGCTTCGGCATCAACAGCGGCATCTACGGCACGCTCTTCTTCACTATGACCGGGTTCCACGGCGCGCACGTCTTCGGCGGCGTGATCGGTATCGGCGTCATCCTGTTGCGCGGCCTGACCGGGCAGTTCTCAGCGAAGCACCACGTCGCGGTCGAGGCAGTCAGCGCCTACTGGCACTTCGTCGACATCGTGTGGATCTTCCTGTTCTCAACGCTCTACTTCCTGAAGTAGAAGCTACGCATGTTCGTCTGGCGCAACGCGCTCATCCTGGGCCTGATCTTCATGGTGATAGGCGTCACCTATTTCTTCCTGAACGGCCCGACGCTCGGCCTCGACGTGGCCGGCGCGACGATGCTCGTCGTGCTCGGTTTCGCGATGGCGTTCGTGTTCGCCGTTCTGTTGCGCGGCTCGCGCGAGCTATAGCGCGCGGCAGGACCGGGCCGCACGCCGCGCTAGATTGAGCGTCAAATGAGATTCGAAAGCCAGTCAATCATCGACATGCTCTTCCAGCTGCTTCAGCAGCTGCTCATCCCCAACTGGACCAACCTGATCGCACTCCTGCCGTGGGTGCTGGTTGTCATCGTCGCGTTCTGGCTCGTCTTCACCGCGCTGCAGTGGCGGAACGCCGGCGCGCGCAACCGCTCGCGCGTCCCGCGCCGCGTGCCCGGTTCACCGCCGCCCGGTGTGCATCTGCCCGGGCCGTCACGGTGGCCCTTCGTCGTGCCCATCGGCGTGGCCTTCATCCTCGCGTCGCTGGTGTTGGTACCGCGTGATGCGCAGCACAACCCGACGCAATTCCTCAACCTGCCGCTGTTCGCGATCGGCATGATCGTGTCGCTCATCGCCGTCGCAGGCTGGCTGCTCGAAGCGATGCATGAGTGGCGCTCAACCGCCGCGGGCGCGCACGGTCCGGTCATGGCCGTGGCCCTCCCGGCAGCCCACGGTGGCATGGCGCTCCCGGCGCCGACTACAGCAATCGAGCCGACCACCGCCCTCGTCGCCTACCCGGAGCCACCTGCAGGCGTGCACATGCCCGGTCCCAGCCCCTGGCCCTTCTTCGCGCCGGTCTCCCTGGCCGTGATGCTGCTGGGCGTGATCTTCAGCGCGGTGCTGTTGGTCGGTGGC
>JBDTUO010000460.1:0-2808 GCA_040007675.1 Rubrivivax sp. | reverse complement strand
CGGAGCATCGGGCTTGCTTTAGCGCAACAGCGCTGCGAGGCGACCTCCCCAGAATCCGGTGCCAGAAAAGCCCGTCGGCGAGCCTGAACCCATGACACCTCATAGATCGCTCGCTCAAGATCGCATCAGAAGTGGCGAGAAGCGGCCCTGGCGATGAATCGAATGGCATCGATCCCTGTCGCTTTTTCGAGGCCATCACCACGGTGGCGGCGCGGCAACAGGCGCAGTCGGTGCCCGACTGCCCTGCTATCACACCAACACCCGAGTGCCGCAAGACGGCACTTGTCTCAGCTGGGCTACGCGACACCAAACTTTTCTCGGGCCAGGTGCCGCAGGGCCTGTTGGGTCGTAGCTGGCGCTGTCTTGCGACGCGAGCGAGCCGGTCGTCGCAGAGCCCTTCGGCCCGCGGCAGCAGCCAGAAGCGGATGAACCTGTCCCACGGGCTCGACGTCGTCCTGGTGGATCCGTGCGTCACATCTGATCCCGCTACTTTCAGGAGTACAAGATGATCGATCGCGTCGATCGCATGATCGGCATGCGCGCCGGCGGCAAGGGCAAGGTCGTCAGCGCCGACGAGGCGCTGGCGTTGGTGCAGGACGGCGACACCGTCGGCAGCAGCGGCTTCGTCGGCATCGGCTTCGCGGAAAATCTGGCGGTGGCGCTCGAGCGGCGTTTCCTCGCCGAAGGCACGCCGCGCGGGTTGACGCTGGTCTATGCCGCGGGTCAAGGCGACGGCAAGGAGCGCGGCCTGAACCACCTTGGGCACGAGGGCCTCGTCGCAAAGGTGATCGGTGGCCATTGGGGCTTGGTGCCCCGCTTGCAGAAGCTCGCCGTCGACAACCGCATCGAAGCCTGGAACCTGCCGCAAGGGGTGATTTCGCAGCTCTTTCGCGACATCGCGGCCGGCAAGCCCGGGCACCTGAGCCGGGTCGGTCTGGGCACCTTTGTCGATCCGCGTCACGGCGGTGGGCGCATTAACGAACGCACGACGACCGAGCTGGTGCGGCTGATGGAGATCGACGGCGAGGAGTATCTTTTCTACAAGGCCTTTCCCATCCAGGTGGGGCTGATCCGCGCCACCACCGCGGACCCCGACGGCAATCTGACGATGGAGCGCGAGGCGCTGACGCTCGAATCGCTGGCGATCGCGATGGCCGTGCACAACAGCGGCGGCATCGTCATCGCGCAAGTCGAGCGGCTGGCCGAGACCCATTCGCTGCAGCCACGTCAAGTCAAGGTTCCGGGGATTCTCGTCGACTGCGTCGTCGTCGCCGAGAAGCCCGAGTACCACCAGCAGACGTTCGCCGAAGCCTATAACCCGGCGTTCGCGGGCGAGTTGCGGGTGCCGCTGCTCAGCGTCCCAACGATGCCGCTGAACAGCCGAAAGGTCATCGGCCGGCGAGCCGCGCTTGAGCTACGACCGAACGCGATCGTCAACCTCGGCATCGGCATGCCCGAGGGGGTCGCTTCCGTGGCCGCCGAGGAGCACGTCATCGACCTCATCACGCTGACTGCCGAGCCAGGTGTGATCGGCGGCATTCCGGCGGGCGGACTGAACTTCGGTGCCGCGGTCAATCCCCAGGCAATCATCGACCAGCCCTACCAGTTCGACTTCTACGACGGCGGAGGCCTCGACATCGCCTTCCTGGGGCTTGCTCAGGCCGACGCGGAAGGAAACGTCAACGTCAGCAGATTCGGCACCAGGCTTGCCGGCGCTGGGGGCTTCATCAACATCAGCCAAAACGCCAAGCGGCTGGTCTTCGTCGGTTCGTTCAGTGCCTCGGGCTTGCCCAAGTTCGTGCGCACGGTCGAACAGCGAACGTTTTCAGGGCGCGAGGCGTTCCGCCGCGGACAGCCGGTGCTGTACGTGACGGAACGGGCCGTCTTCGGTCTGCACGAGCGCGGACTTGAACTCCTCGAGATCGCCCCCGAACTCGATCTCGAGCGCGATGTGCTCGCCGGCATGGGTTTCGAGCCCGTGATCGAACGTGCGCCGAAAACCATGGAGGCCCGCCTGTTCGAAGCCGGGCCGATGGGCTTGCGGGCGCGACTGCTGATGCTGCCGTTGGGCGACCGCTTCAACTACGACTCTGCGGCGCGGACGTTCTACATCAACTTCGAGCGCCTGACGATCCGCGACCGCCGCGACATAGAAGCCGTGCGACGCGAGATCGAGTCGCGGCTGCACCCTATCGGGCATAAGGTCTGGGGGGTCGTCAACTACGACCATTTCGTCCTCGATCCGGCCGTTCAGGACGACTGGGCTGAAATGGTGCGGGAACTCGTCGACACCTTTTATCTCGGCGTTGCGCGCTATTCGACGAGCGGCTTCCTGCGCGCCAAGCTCGGGCCGGCACTCAGCGCGCGAGGCGTCGCGCCGCACATCTATGAAACCGCAGCCGAAGCCCAACGAGCGGTCGCGTCGGGCGGCTGCCAGTGAGTTGCCGAGGCCTACCTCGAGGCATTGCTGAGCTCCCAAACATTTCAACACCCAACAGAATGGAATACCAAGAATGATCGGCGTTATCGGCATCGTCCTTTCCTTGTTCTTGCTGATGTACCTCGCATACCGAGGCATCACGGTCCTGATCCTCGCGCCACTGCTGGCGCTGCTGGCGGCAGCGTTTGCGAACATGCCGTTGATGGCGACCTATACGCATGTCTTCATGCCGAATCTCGCAAGCTACCTGAAGACCTTCTTTCCGATCTTTCTGCTGGGAGCAATCTTCGGCAAGGTGATGGAAGACTCCGGCAGCGCCAAAGCCATTGCGCTGGCCATCGCCACGAAGGTGGGCAAGCAGCGCGCGA
>JBDTUO010000459.1:0-2815 GCA_040007675.1 Rubrivivax sp. | reverse complement strand
AAGTCGTCGAAACGCACGACGCCGCGGTTGCGGATCAGCAGCTCGATCCGGTAGAAACGTTCGGTCCGGTCCATCGCACGATCGTAGCGCGCCAGTCTCACGCCATGAGACTGGCGCCCCCGACACTGGCATCGCCGGGGTCGTCCCGGTGCCAGCCGGTGAAGTGCCCCATGCAACCCAGCCTGTTCGAAGCGCCCGCCCTGCCCGCCGCCCCGGCCGCCGCGGCCCTGCCCGCCGCCGTCGTACCCACCGGCCTGGCCACCCCGCGCCGCCGGCGCGCCGACGCCGACACGCTGCAGCGCTGGTGGCGCCTGCAGGGGCGTGCGCGCCGCAGCGGGCAGGCTGTCGAGCCGCTGCTCGTGACGCCCGACTTCCTCGCCCGCATCGACGTCCCGTGCTGCCCCGTCACGCGTGAACCGATCGGCCGCAGCACGGCCCAGGTGCTGCCGCTGCGCGCCGACGCCAGCGCCGCCGCGGGTCACCTCGCCGCCGTCGGCGCGCGCGCCGCCGCGGCCCCCGCTGGCCAGTGGTCGGACGCCTGGGCCGAAGCCGAACGCCGGGGAAATGCCGCAGCCCGCCCACCCGGCGCAGTTGATCCGGCGGCCGCACTGGACGGCCGCCAATGGCGGCGCCTCGCGCTGCTGCGCGCCTTCGTCTCGCCGCTGACGCCATCGCAAGCCGCCGTGCTGCCGCTGCTGGTGCTGCCGCCGCCGCGGCTGCGTGTGCTGAGCCCGGTCCAGGGCCTGCAGGTGGCGCTCACGCTGGCGCTGCAGGCGCCGCAGCGTGCCTCGGTGCTCGGCGGGCTGGCCGACGGCCTCACCGACGCCGATCGCCGGCAGGCGCTGCGCGTGTTCGTGCTGACGCTGCTCGCGCGCTGCCCGAGCACGCTCGGATCGCACGACACCTGGGGCCAGCGCCACGCGCTGGAAGACCTCTGGGACGACCCGTTGCTGGCGCGCCGCTGGGAGCGCCTGGCGCTGCGGCTGGACGACGCTGCGGCCGAGCAGTTGCTGATGACGCTGCAGCGCGCGCTCGGTGGCACGCGCCGCTGGCGCACGCTGCCGACCGTGGACGCGGTCGACGGCTGGGATCTGCCGGCCAACGCGGCGTCGGTCGCGCCGCAGGCGCCCCGGGCGCCGAACCGACGCCGGGCGCGCCGCTCGAGCGCTGCCTTCTCCACCGTACCCGCCGTACCCGCCGTACCCGCCGCCGCCTGAATGCAGGTTGAGCGGGGCGCGAGCCGGGTTCAGCCGGCGGGCGGACCGCCGGGGCGGGGAGCCGGGTGGGCCGACTCGTCGCCGGCGCTGGCCTGTGTGCGCCACGCCACGGCCAGCACCGAACGCAGGTGCGCCAGGCCGCGCGGCGACCAGTCGCCCACCAGCCCCTCGAACTGCGCCAGCGCGTCGCCGAGCGTCGCCCGCCGGCAGCGCTCGAGCGCGGCCGGGCCTTGAGCGTGCAGGGTGCGTGCCACGATGGCGAGCGCCTGCAAGCGGTGGCGCGCCTGCGGTTGGCGGTCCAGCAGCGCGTCCAGCGCTGCCAGGCCTTCGTCGAGGGCCACCCGCTCAGCGTGTGCACGCGCCGCACTCGCGGCCCGCTCGTGTGCGGACGGCGGTGCCGGCGTCCAGACCAGGCGCCAGCGGCCACCGATCGACCCCCACCGCAAGGGCCAGTGCAGCGGCCGCCGCCAGGGCGCATTCGGGCCGCACCAGCGCGCAAACCAGCGCGCAAACCAGCGCGCAAGCCAGCGCGCAAAGGAGGTGGTCGGCGGGGTCAGCGTGGAGGGCATGGCGGGAGCGGGTGTCGTGCTGTGGTCATGCGACGCAGGTGCGGTTCTTGCCAGTGCGCTTGGCCTCGTACAAGGCGTCGTCGGCGCGCTCGAGCACGGCATCGATGGTTTCGCCCGCCGACCATGCCGCAACGCCGCCCGAGAACGTCACGAAAACCTCCCGCCCGTCATGCATGAACAGGCTCGCGCTGAGGTCGCGCTGCAGCCGCGTCAGCAGCTGCTGCGCTTCGGACAGCGGCGTGGCCGGCAGCAGCAGGACGAATTCCTCGCCGCCGAAGCGCGCGACCGTGTCGATGGGCCGCAGCCGTTCACGCACCGCCGCCGCGAGCAGCCGCAAGGCCTGGTCGCCGGCCGCGTGGCCGAGCGAGTCGTTGAGTCGTTTGAAGTTGTCGATGTCGATCAGCGCGACCGACAGCGTCGCCGCGCCGGCAGCGCCGTCGGCGGCCGCCTCGCCGTCGGTCGCCCGCGCGGCGCGCGTGCATTCGGCCTCGAAAGCCTGCTGCAGGCCGCGCCGGTTCGCCACCTGCGTCAGCGCGTCGGTCGCCACCTCGTCGGACAGGCGGCGCATTTCGCCTTCGAGTTCACGCACCCGCGATTCCAGCGTGAGGGTGCGCGCGTGGTCCTGCTGCAGTCGCTCACGCGTGGCGCGCACCCGCGTCTGCACGGCATGGCTGTCGTCGACCAGCGCACGCACGACTCCGGCCAATGACTGCAGCGATTCGGCCCGTTCCACCGCCTGCGCGTGCTCGCCCAGCCGCGCCTCGAAGCGCCCGGTGTCGTCGTCGATCGCACCGATTTCCTCCAGCAGGCGCTGGATCTGCGCCTTCAGCGCCCGACCCGCCTCCTGTCGCTCGCCGCGCAACTGCCCCTGGCGGCGGCGCGTCTCGGACAGCAGCTCGGACGCCGCACGCACGCTGCGCGCGCTGAGGCCGTCCGCCAGCCGCGCCTGCAGCGCCTCGCACTGGCCGCGCGCCCAGCCCTCGTCCTCCGACAGCTCGGCGAGGCCCTGGCCGAGTTCGGTGCACAGGC
>JBDTUO010000458.1:0-2819 GCA_040007675.1 Rubrivivax sp. | reverse complement strand
AAGCGCCGGCCGGTCCTCTGCAGTGATGCGCATCTCGCGCGCTCGCGCGCCAGCCAGCGTGGCAGACATCAACGCTGAGCGCTCGACGACGGCACCCTGCCGGTAGCGGTCGACCAGCGTTTCGAGCGTGTCGCGCGATGTCGCCGCGGCAGTGCTGACGACCAGGTGCGCCGTGCCGTGCGCAGGCAGCGCGAGCCGCATCGACAGCGAGGCGATCGGATCCAGTCCGGTGGCGAGCGGGCCCGAAGGTGTGATGCCGGATTCGTAGCGCGCCAGCGGCGACGCGGCGTCGCGGCCGCCCTCGAGCCAGCGGGCCCGGTCGACCTGCGGCTCGACCGACCGCAGCGGGTGGTCGGCCTGCGCAATGAAGTGCACGGATTGCCGCCCTGGCTCGGCGGACAGCCGCGGTTGCCGCGCGACGTCCAGTGCGCGATCGTCAGCGCGCCAGTCGGCGCCGACGAACAGGTTGGAGAAAGCCGGGTGCGCTTCGTCGGCGCGGGCCTTGGCCAGATCCAGCTCGAACATCGACAGCAATTCGAGCGCGATCGGCTCCGACGAGGTATTCCACAGCTCGATGCGACGCAGCTCGATGTCGTCCTCGGGGCTGACCCAGACCGTACATCGGCTGCGCAGGTCGGCCCAGACGGTGTCGAGCACCACATGGTCGGCGTGGAAACTGGCCTGGTAGTACGCAGCCGGGTCGGGTGCCGGATGCTGCGTGATCGACACCGGCACGCTGCCTGGCTCGCGGCGCAGATAGAAGAACGTGCCGTACGCGTCGCGCAGTGCATCGTCACGCCAGCGCGAGACGCAGGCGTCGTCGAAGCGGCTCCAGCCCGCGCCGTTGGCGCGCAGCGTCACGCTGTAGCGTCCATTGGACAGCAGGTGGGTGGGCTGCAGTGCAGACTCTCCCGGCACGATGTCGCGCGCCGCTGCCGGCACGGCGTGTCGCCGTTCGCGCCGGCTCGGCGCCGGTGGCGGGTCCAGCAGGCGCGAGACTTCACGCGGCATGCGTTCCTGCAGCAGCGAAGCCACGGCGCCCAGGCGCGCGTCGGCCATACCCCAGCGCCGCACCACGCCGCCTTGCAGCACGTTGGTCAGCGCGACCAGGCTCATGCCCTGGTGGTGCGCCATGAAGGTCAGCACCGGGGTGAACCGGCTCGTGTCCGACTGGCGATCGGCGCTGTAGTCCAGCGCCTCGATGAAGCCCCAGTCGCCGCGCGCTTGCAGGGCCTCGAGCCGGCGCAGGTTGTCCGCCGCGAGCGGCGGCGCCAGCATCGCGGCGAGCGCGGTCGCATAAGGGGCGACGACCAGATCGTCGGGCGGCGTGCGGCGCAGGGCCAGCCGCGGCACGCCTTGCGGGGCGTACTGGTAGGCCAACGTGTGGTCGCTCACGGCGTAAGCCGACTCAGACATGCCCCAGGGGACGCCGCGCGAGCGCGCGTATGCGCGCTGTTCGCGCAGCGCCGCGCGCGCTGCGCTCGCAAGCGTGCTGCCCGCCGGTTCGTCGAGCATCAGTGCGGGCATCAGGTACTCGAACATCGAACCCGACCAGGAGCGCAGGCCGGCCTGCGCGCCGACCGCGAAGTAGGGCCGCCCGAGCGCGGCCCAGTGACTGGCGGGCACGTCGCCCTTGGCGATCGCCCACAGGCTGGCGAGCCGCGCTTCCGACGCGAGCAGATCGTAGTAGCTGCGGTCGAGCTGCTGCTCGACGGGGAGGTAGCCGATGTGGAACAGACGCCGGCGCGTGTCGTAGAGGAAGCCGAAGTCGGCTTCGTCGGCGAGCTGCCGGCAGCGTGCTGCCAGATCGGCCAGGCGCACGCTCGTCGCCGCGTCGAGGCCATCGACCGCATCGGCGCAGGCTCCGGCCAGCGCGAGCAGGTGACCGCACAGGTTGCCGCTGTCGACGGTCGACACGTAGGTCGGGGTGAGCGGCACGAGGCTCTGCGTGTCATACCAGTTCAGGAAGTGGCCGCGATGGCGCTCAAGCCGGTCCAGCGTGACCAGCGTCTGCTCGCAGCGCGCCAGCAGCTGCGCAGTGTCGATCCAGCCGAACCGACGCGCACACGCCACGGCCAGCAGGTACAGGCCGATGTTGGTCGGCGAGGTGCGCTGTGCAACCATCGTGACCGGTGAGGTCTGCACGTTGTCGGGCGGCAGCCACTGGCTATCGGGCCCGACGTGAATCTCGAACAAGCGCCAGGTGTCGCGCGCCACGCCGAGCAGGTAGTCGCGGTCGGTCGCGTTGAGCGCCTCGCTGGCTGGCGGCGGGCGGGGACGGCTGGCCCATGCGATCCACCAGGGGGTGCCGGCCCACAGTGCGCAGCAGGCGATGGCAAGCCACGGCTCGGGCGTGCCCAGTGCCAGCAACGCAGCCAGCAGCACAACGGCCACGCCGATCACGGCGCGATGGTGGCGCACGAGGCCAGCCACATCGTTCGCAACCGCCGCTTCGCTGGTTGCGGCCGTGGTCCCCTGCAGCAGATGGCGTTTGCTGATCGCCATGCGCCACAGCGCGCGCACGATGGCGTCGGTCATCGACAGCGTGTGCTCCAGCAGCAGCGCGAAATTCCACAGCGTCGCGCCGGTGGCACGGCCGACGTCGGCCAGCGCGCGGCGGTAGAAGAAGCCCAGCGCGATGTGATCGCGACCGGGCGCAAGGCCGGCGATGGCGCCGAGCAGCGATCCGGTGCCGTAGGCAACGGCGATCAGCAACAGCGCCTTCCACGGCGCCAGCGGCCCGCCTGCAAGGCTCACGAGCAGGAGCAGCAGCGAAGCGGGCGCCACCAGCGAACGGCGCAGGTTGTCGAGCATCTTCC
>JBDTUO010000457.1:0-2830 GCA_040007675.1 Rubrivivax sp. | reverse complement strand
GAGTTCAGCGCGCTCGACAACGTCGCGATGCCGCTGCGCATCCGGCGCCTGGACCGGGCGGCGGCGCGCGCGGCGGCGCAGGCCGCGCTCGAGCAGGTCGGCCTGGGCGCGCGCATCGCGCACCACCCGGCGCAGTTGTCCGGTGGCGAGCGGCAGCGGGTGGCGGTCGCGCGCGCGCTGGTCACCGAGCCCGCCTGCGTGCTGGCCGACGAGCCGACCGGCAACCTCGACCGCACGACGGCGCTGCAGGTGTTCGAGCTGATGCTGGACCTGGCCCGCCGGCGTGGCACCGCCTTCGTGCTCGTCACGCACGACGAGGCACTGGCCGCGCGCTGCCACCGCGTGCTGCGCCTGGACCGCGCCTGACGGACGCCGCGCCGCAGGGGCCGCGGGGCCCACCAAGCCCCGCACGCTGCACCCTGACAAGGCCTGCGGGACAATCGGCACCCGATGCCCCGCCACCTGCTCAACGCCGACCTGCACAGCCATTCCGATGTGTCCGACGGCACGCTGACGCCGGAGGCGCTGGCCGCCCGCGCAGCCGCCCACGGCGTCGAGTTGTGGGCGCTCACCGACCACGACGAACTTGCGGGCCAGGCGCGTGCCCATGGCGCCGCCGCCGCACTCGGGCTCGACACGTTGACCGGCATCGAGCTGTCGGTCAGCTTCATCGGCCGCACGGTGCACATCGTCGGGCTCGGCTTCGACCTCGAGGACCCGGCGCTGCAGGCCGGCGTCACCGCGCTGCGTGACGGCCGGCGCGGGCGCGCGCAGCGCATGGCCGATGCGCTGGCCGCGCTCGGCATCGCCGGTGCCTACGAAGGCGCGATGCGCCACGCCGGCAACCCGGCACTGCTGTCGCGCACGCACTTCGCCCGCTTCCTGGTCGAGGCGGGCCATTGCAGCGACCTGCACGATGTCTTCCGCCGCTACCTCGCGGACGGCAAGCCCGGCTTCGTGCCGCACGAATGGGCGTCGCTCGGCGACGCGGTGCGCTGGATCACCGGCGCCGGCGGCATCGCCGTGGTCGCGCACCCGGCGCGCTACCGGTTCACGCCGACCGAGGAATACGCGCTGTTCACCGAATTCGTCGGCCACGGCGGGCAGGCGGTGGAGGTGATCACGCCGAGCCATTCGCCGGCCGAACAGGCGAGCGTCGCCGACCTGGCGCGCGAGTTCGGGCTGCTCGCATCGCGCGGCAGCGACTTCCACGCCCCCGGCGAGAGCCGGACCGAACTCGGCGCACTGCCCGACCTGCCAGGCCGGCTGATCCCCGTCTGGGACGCGCTGGCGCCGCGCATCCAGCGCGCAGCCTGACGCCGTGCCGGCCCACGCCGTCGCGCGCCACCGCCCGCTGCTCGGCGTCCTGCTGATCGTCGCGATGGGGGCGGCGTTTGCCGCGCTGGACACCGCCGTGCGCTGGGCCGGCGCGACGATGCCGGTGCTGCTGCTGCTGGCGTGCCGCTACGGCGCGCAGGCGTTCCTGATGGGCGGGTGGCTGGCGTTCGACCGCCGGCGTCGGCTGCGGCCGGCGCACCCGCGGTTCCAGGCGCTGCGCGGCGCGCTGCTGCTGGCCAGCAGCGGGTTTGCGTTCTTCGGGCTGCAGCACCTTCCGGTGGCCGAGTTCACCGCCATCAACATGCTGGCACCGGTGCTGGTGACGTTCCTCGCGGCCTGGCTGCTGAAGGAGCGGGTGTCAGCGCTGCGCTGGACGCTCGTCGCGCTGTCGTTCGCCGGCGCGCTGGTGATCATCCGCCCGGGCTCGGGGCTGTTCGGCTGGGCGGTGCTGTTCCCGCTCGGCTGCGCCTGCACCTACGCGTCGTTCCAGGTGCTGACGAGCCGGCTGTCGGCGCTGGAGGATCCGCTGGTGACGCACTTCTGGACCGGCGTCGTCGGCGCCGCGCTGGTGCTGCCGGTGCTGGCGCTCAGCCCGGTCGACGTGACTGCGGCGCTGGCCGCGGCCACCCCGCGCCAGTGGGCGGTGCTGGCGGCGATCGGCCTGTTCGGCACCGGCGGCCACCTGCTGCTGATCCTGGCGTTCCGGGTCGCCTCCGCGGCCACGCTGATGCCCTTCGTCTACACCCAGATCGCGTCGGCCACGCTGACCGGCTGGTGGGTCTTCGGCAACCTGCCCGACGCCTTCGGCTGGGCCGGCATGGCGATCATCGCCGTCAGCGGTGCGGCCACGGCGTGGCTCAACGTGCGCGCCGCCGGCCGCCAGCGGGCGCCGGTGTCGGTGGTGGCGGCGGATTCGATGGCGGATTGAGCGGCCGCTGAAACGACGAGGGGCCCGTCAGGGCCCCTTTTTCACACCGCGCGAGCGCGGTCAGGTCGCGGCGGTCAGGCCTGCAACTCCTTGCCACCCCGCCGACGCCGGCCGATCCAGCCGAGCGAGGCGAGCGCGCCACCGACGAGCACCAACGTGCCGGGCTCGGGAACCGTCGGGTTGCACAGCGGATCGGTATCCGGGCAGGTTCCGACCACCGCGGTGCCGATGAAGAACTGCTCGAAGCCGTTGTTCAGCTCGTTGCCGTAGCCGTTGATAGATGCTTCGCAGTCCATCCAGTTCGGCACGTCGGTCGTGCCGTATTCCAGCTTGCCGCCCGGGCCGGTCGCGGCGACCGCCTTGGCATCACAGCCCAGGCGCACATCAGCATGCAGGGTGTAAAGCGCCAACTGCTCGTCGGTCATCCCGAACAGCGAGGCCATCAGGTCGTTCAGTTCCGGGAACAACAACGTGTAGGCGACATGGTCCGCGCCCAGGTTGTGGTTGATCGGTGCGGAGACCATGGTGCCGCCGAACGACGGTGCGCTACCGCACGGCACGGGA
>JBDTUO010000456.1:0-2847 GCA_040007675.1 Rubrivivax sp. | reverse complement strand
TGAACAGGATCGACCGCGCCCAGCCCTCGCCCGCCCCGAGCGTGTCGCCGTAGCTGAAGCCGCCGCAGGCCACGAAGCCCTTGAACTGGTCCAGCCGCGCGCGCCCGGCCTGCAGGTCGCTCATGTGGACGTCGAAGGTGTCGAAGCCGGCGAGCGCAAACGCGTAGCTGGTCTCGACGTGCGAATTGACGCCCTGCTCGCGCAGGATCGCCAGCGCCGGCCGAGCGCCCCGGTTCACGAACGGGGCGGCGACGTCGTCGGCCGGGTCGAAACCCAGTGACTGGTGCAGCGGCGGCGGGCCCTCGGCCACTATCGCGGCGATGTGCTCGGCGTCGGCCGCCTCCGGGTGGTCGCGCCCGCGCGCGATGCGCCAGCTCACCTCGTCCCAGGCGCCGAGCAGCGCGGTCAGCGGTGCGCTGAACACGGCCTTGGTGTCGCGCCAGACCTCGACCACGCCGCGCGGGTTCGTCTTGCCGACCACGTGGCTGTGGCGCGCCAGGCCGTGCGCACGCAGCGTCGCGATCACCGCATCGCGCTCGGCGCTGCGCACCTGCAGCAGCACGCCGAGTTCCTCGTTGAACAGCGCGCGCAGCGTCAGCTCGTGGCGACGCACGCCGACCTGCGCCGCCCAGTTCTTCGAGTCGCCGAACTCGGCCCGGCTGTCGTCGATGCCGTCGCCGTCGGTGACGAGCATGTCGACGTTCAGGCTGACGCCGATCCGGCCGGCGAACGCCATCTCGCAGGCCGTGGCCCACAGGCCGCCGTCACTGCGGTCGTGGTACGCGAGCAGGCGGCCGTCGGCGCGCAGCGCATTCACTGCCGTCACCAGCGCCACCAGCAGCGCCGGCTCGTCGAGGTCGGGCACGCCGTCGTGTTCGCGGCTGCCGAAGCCGCCGATCACCTGCGCGAACATCGAGCCGGCGAGGCGGCGCCGGCCCTGGCCGAGGTCGACCAGCAGCAGCGTCGTGTCGCCCGGCTGCAGCTGCGGCGTCAGCGTGCCGCGCACGTCGGCCAGCGTGGCGAACGCGGTGACGATCAGCGACACCGGCGCCGTGACCTGCTGCGCCGTGCCGCGGTCATCGGTCCAGCGCGTGCGCATCGACAGCGAGTCCTTGCCGACCGGGATGCCGATGCCGAGCGCCGGGCACAGCGCCAGGCCGACCGCCTTGACGGTGTCGTACAGCGCGGCGTCCTCGCCCGGCTCGCCGCAGGCGGCCATCCAGTTGGCGCTGAGCTTGACGCGATCGAGCGTGATCGGCGCCGCCAGCAGGTTCGTGATCGCTTCGCCGACCGCCATGCGCCCGGACGCCGGCGCGTCGAGCGCCGCCAGCGGCGTGCGCTCGCCGAGGCTGAAGGCCTCGCCGCGCAGGCCGACGTGGTCCGCGAGCGTCACCGCGCAGTCGGCCACCGGCACCTGCCAGGGGCCGACCATCGGGTCGCGGTGGCTGAGGCCACCCACGCTGCGGTCGCCGATCGTGATCAGGAAACGCTTGCTGGCCACCGTCGGGTGCCGCAGCACCGCGAAGGCGACGTCTTCCAGCCGCACGTCGGCGAGCGCGAGTGGCGCGTCGTCGCGCGTGATCCGCTGCACGTCGCGCGTCATGCGCGGCGGCTTGCCGAACAACACCGACATCGGCATGTCTATCACGCGCGCGCCGCGCGGGCCGTCCTCCAGCACGAGCTCGGTGACCTCGCTGGCAATGCCGACGACGGCGTACGGGCAGCGCTCTCGGGCGCACATCTGCTGAAACAGCGGCAGGCTGGCGGGAGCCAGTGCGAGCACGTAGCGCTCCTGGCTCTCGTTGCTCCAGACCTCCTTCGGCGCCAGGCCGGACTCCTCCAGCGGCACCTGGCGCAGGTCGAACACCGCGCCGCGGCCGGCGCCGTCGACGAGTTCGGGGAACGCATTGCTGAGCCCGCCCGCGCCGACGTCGTGGATCGCGAGGATCGGGTTGTGCACCGCGCCGAGCGACCAGCAGTGGTTGATGACCTCCTGCGCGCGGCGCTGGATCTCGGGGTTGCCGCGCTGCACCGAGTCGAAGTCCAGCGCCGCGGTGTTGCTGCCGGCGGCCATCGAGCTGGCGGCGCCGCCGCCCATGCCGATGCGCATGCCGGGCCCGCCGAGCTGCACCAGCAGCGTGCCGGCCGGGAAGACCACCTTGTGCGTCTGCGACGCCTCGATCGCACCGGCGCCGCCGGCGATCATGATGGGCTTGTGGTAACCGCGCCGCACGCCGGCGACGGTCTGCTCGTAGGCGCGGAAGAAGCCGCCCAGGTTCGGGCGCCCGAACTCGTTGTTGAAGGCGGCTCCGCCGAGCGGCCCCTCGGTCATGATCTGCAGCGCGCTCGCGAGGTGCTCCGGTTTGCCGACGGCGCCGCGCTCCCACGGCTCGTCGGTGCCCGGCAGCGCGAGGTGGCTGGTGATGAAACCGGTCAAGCCGGCCTTCGGTCGCGCGCCACGCCCGGTGGCACCCTCGTCCCGGATCTCGCCGCCGGCACCGGTGGCCGCACCCGGGAACGGGCTGATCGCGGTCGGGTGGTTGTGCGTCTCGACCTTCATCAGCACGTGCGACGTCTCGGCGCGCGCGCCGTAGACCGGCGCGTTGGTGAAGCCGGCCGGCGCCCAGCGTCGAACCGGCCCGCCTTCCATCACCGCGGCGTTGTCGCTGTACGCAACGACCGTGTGTTGCGGCGAGACGCGCTCGGTGTGGCGAATCATGTCGAACATCGAGTGCGGCTGCGGTTCGCCGTCGATGACGAAGTCGGCATTGAATATCTTGTGCCGGCAGTGTTCGCTGTTGGCCTGCGCGAACATCATCAGCTCGACGTCGCTCGGGTCGCGGCCGA
>JBDTUO010000455.1:0-2848 GCA_040007675.1 Rubrivivax sp. | reverse complement strand
CCGGGTAGCGGAACTCGAGCACCTCGGGGTCGGTCAGGCGCGAGTTGGTCATGTGGGTCTGCACGACCGCCGTGCCGGCGAAGCCGCCGGTCACGCGGCCGTCAGCGTCCAGCTGCGGCCCGGCCCCCGAGCCGCCGCTGATCGTCTCGTAGTACTGATGCGTCGCGTCGCCGAAGGTGAAGTTGCTCATCGAGCACGGCCCCGACGCCAGCGCGCCGAGCGCGCCGTAGAGCGCGTTCGTCACGCACTGCGAGGTCTCGACGTTGCCGGCGACGACCGCTGCCGGCGGCCGCGGGTTCAGCATGCAGCCCTCCGGCACGATCACGTGCAGCGGCTTCAGGCAGCCGGCGTTGAGCGGGATGTCGTCGTCGACCAGCGTGCGGAACACGTACAGCACCGCGGCCATCGTCACCGCCTTCGGGGCGTTGAAGTTGTTCGGCAGCTGCTCGCTGGTGCCGCTGAAGTCGATCGTCGCCGTGCGCGCGGCGGCGTCGACCGTGACCTGCACGACGATGTGGGCGCCGTTGTCCAGCTCGAGCGCGAAGTGGCCATTCTTCAGCGCGGTGATCACGCGCCGCACCGATTCCTCGGCGTTGTCCTGCACGTGGTGCATGTAGGCGCTGACGGTCGCGCGGCCGTACTGCGCGACCATCGCGCGCAGCTCCTGCACGCCCTTCTCGTTGGCGGCGATCTGCGCCCGCAGGTCGGCGATGGTCTGGTCGGGGTTTCTCGCAGGCCAGCGGCCCGAGGCCAGCTGCGCGCGCAGCGGGTCCTCCTGCAGCCGGCCGTCGCGCACCAGCAGGAAGTTGTCGAACAGCACGCCCTCCTCGTCGATCGTCGTGCTGAACGGCGGCATCGAGCCCGGCGTGGCGCCGCCGATGTCGGCGTGATGGCCGCGGCTGGCGACGTAGAACGCGGGGCTGCCAGCGTCCTCCGCAGCCGCTGCGCGCGACCCCGCCACGGATCCGGGTCCCCCGGTCCGTGGCGAGCCCCCTTGGGGGGCAGCGACCGCAGGGAGCGTGGGGGCCAACAGATACACGGGTGTCACCACCGTCACGTCGGGCAGGTGCGTGCCACCGTGGTACGGGTCGTTCAGCACGTAGACGTCGCCGGGGCGCATCTGCGGGTTGCGCGCGATCACGGTCTTGATGCTCTCGCTCATCGAGCCGAGGTGCACCGGCATGTGCGGTGCATTCGCGATCAGCTCGCCCTCGGCGCTGAACAGCGCACACGAGAAGTCCAGCCGCTCCTTGATGTTGACCGAATAGGCCGTGTTCTGCAGCCGCAGCCCCATCTGCTCGGCGATGTTCATGAACAGGTTGTTGAACACCTCGAGCATCACCGGGTCGACCGCAGTGCCGATCGCGTGCCGCGTCGCGCGCGGCACCACCCGCGTCAGCTCGAGCGCACCGCCCTCCGACAGCACGGCCTGCCAGCCGGGTTCGATCACCGTCGTCGCGTTGCGCTCGGTGACGATCGCCGGGCCGTCGATCACGGCGCCGGGCGCCAGCGCCTCCTGCCGGTGCAGCGCTGCGTCGACCCAGTGTTCGACGTGCATCTGCACCGTCGTCGCCGGCGCCGGGCGATGGGGCGGCGGCAGCGGCGCACCGGCGGCCTCGCCGTGGTGCCGCTCGCCGCCGCCGATCGCCTCGGCCGACACCGCCTCGATGACGAGCGGTCGGTCGGGCATGAGGAACGCGAACCGCTGGCGGTAGGCCGCCTCGAACGCCGACCGCAGCGCGGCGGCGTCGCCGTCGTGCGGCAGCACGAGCGCGGTGTCGGTGCCCAGGTAGCGCAGGTGCACACGCCGGCGCAGCGTGATGGCCCCGGACGGCACCGCCTGCGCCAGCAGTTCGTCGCGCGCCGCGGCAGCGAGGCGATCGAGCGCCGCATCGGCCGCGGCCAGCCCGGCGTCGTCGAGCGCCCGTTCGACCGCTGCCTCGCGCATCGCGATCGTGTCCGCCAGGCCCATGCCGTAGGCCGACAACACGCCCGCGAGCGGGTGCACGAAGACACGCGTCATGCCCAGCGCATCGGCCACCGCACAGGCATGCTGGCCGCCGGCGCCGCCGAAGCACTGCAGCGTGTAGCGCGTGACGTCGTAGCCGCGCGCGACCGAGATGCGCTTGATCGCACCGGCCATGTTGTGAACTGCGATCTGCAGAAAACCTTCGGCCAGCGACTCGGCGCGGGTCACGCGGCCGGTCGCCGCCTGCACCTCGGCGGCGAGCACGTCGAACTGCGCGGCGACGGTGTCGCGGTCGAGCGGCGCGTCCCCGCCCGGCCCGAACACGCGCGGGAACCATTGCGGCTGGATGCGCCCGAGCATCACGTTGGCGTCGGTCACTGCGAGCGGGCCGCCGCGCCGGTAGCTCGCCGGCCCCGGGTGCGCGCCGGCGCTCGCCGGACCGACGCGCAGCCGCGCGCCGTCGAACTGCAGCACCGAACCGCCGCCGGCGGCCACCGTGTGGATGCTCATCATCGGCGCGCGCATGCGCACGCCGGCCACCTGGGTCTCGAACGCACGCTCGAACTCGCCCGCCGCACCGCCGGTGAAGTGGCTGACGTCGGTGCTGGTGCCACCCATGTCGAAGCCGATCAGCCGCTCGTGGCCGGCCGCGACCGCGGTGCGCACCATGCCGACGATGCCGCCGGCCGGGCCCGACAGGATCGCGTCCTTGCCCTGGAAGTGGTGCGCCTCGGTCAGACCGCCGCTGCTCTGCATGAAGGCCAGCCGCACGCCCGGCATCTGCGCCGCGACCCGGTCGACGTAGCGCCGCAGGATGGGGCTCAGGTAGGCGTCGACGACCGTCGTGTCGCCGCGCGAGACCAGCTTCATCAGCGGGCT
>JBDTUO010000454.1:0-2850 GCA_040007675.1 Rubrivivax sp. | reverse complement strand
CGGCCATCTGCGCGCGCGTCCACGGGCGGTGCTGCTGCTCGCTCATCGTGCGCCCCCGCCGCGCGTCGCGCGCCGCGCCACCGGCACCACGCGCTGCACGAAGATGCCGGGCGTCACGATCGCCTCCGGGTCCAGCCCGCCCAGCGGCACCAGTTCGTGCACGGTCGCGATCGTGGTGCGCGCCGCCATCGCCATCACGGGACCGAAATTGCGTGCGGTCATGCGATAGGTCAGGTTGCCCCAGCGGTCGCCGCGCTCGGCCTGGATCAGTGCCACGTCCGCGTGCAGCGCGGTCTCGAACACCTGCATCCGGCCATCGAGCTCGCGTACCTCCTTGCCCTCGGCCAGCGCGGTGCCGAATCCGGTGGGCGTGAAGAAGCCACCGATGCCGGCGCCGGCGGCACGGATGCGCTCGGCCAGGTTGCCCTGGGGCACGAGCTCGAGCTCTATCGTGCCGGCGCGGTACGCGCGGTCGAAGTGCCAGGAGTCGCTCTGGCGCGGAAAGCTGCAGACGATCTTGCGCACCCGGCCGGCGGCGATCAGCGCCGCCAGCCCGCGGTCGCCGTTGCCGGCGTTGTTGTTGACCACCGTGAGGTCGGTCGCGCCCTGCGCGATCAGCGCGTCGACCAGCTCGTCGGGCAGGCCCGCGGTGCCAAAGCCGCCGATCATCACGGTAGCGCCGTCGCGCACGTCGGCGACGGCCTCGGCCGGGTTGGCGACGACCTTGTCGATCATGCGGTGGAGAGGCGGCTCACGAACATCGGGCGCCCGACAAAAGGATTGCGGCTTCGGGGGGCGACACCGCTCCTGGGTGGATGCCTGCCGCCGGCTACAGTGCGCCGACAAGAAAAATCAGCGACGCCATGGCGACGACCAGTGGCACGCATGTTGCGATCATCGTGTGTGGCTCCGGAGTGGTGAAGCGGCTGCAGGCCTTCGTCGGAGCCGTCGCGGACCCGCAGGGTCATCGGCCCGAGTGGGACCCTCATTTTCCGCAGGAACGCGAGCATGCACCGTTGCGGGATTCCGGGCAATGGCATTCCACTCGAGCCGAGGTCGCCGGGGGTGGGACGAGTCTGCCCTGCCGGGCAGGCGACGCTGGCCTCCGTCGACGCCGGCGCCCGATACTCGGGGCGCGGACTATCCAACCGGCCGCAAGGAGCCTCCATGACCACCCGCGGCTTCGTCGCCACCCATGCCAGGGACGCCGTCTTCGAGCGCGGGCTGCGCTCGTTCTTCGCCTACCGCGACCTCGGCATCGAGCAGGCCACCGACGGCCGCGTCGTCGCGCACGTCATCCGCGCCGTCGACGGCACGCAGATGGTGGGTGGCGCGCATCGGCACGACGCCACCTTCCAGCTCGTCTACGTGCTGCAGGGCTGGATCGAGTTCGAGTACGAGGGGCAGGGCCGTGTGCGGCTCGAAGCCGGGTCGTGCGTGCACCAGCCGCCGGGCATCCGGCACCGCGAACTGGGCCACAGCGCGGACCTCGAACTGCTGGAGATCGTGATGCCGGGCGACTTCGCCACCCACGACGTGCCGGCCGTCGACGACGGCGACCCGCCGTGAAGCCGCGGCTGACGCTGCTCACACGGGCAGTGTGACCGCGCCGCCGCCCATTTGACCCGTCCCGGCGCGCCCGCCGATACTCCGCGACGACGAATCGGACCGGGAACGGAGATGCTCGCCTTCAGGAACGTGGCGCTCTGGTTCATCGCCTTGCTGCTGATCACCGTGGTCGGCTTCTGGCCGACCTACTTCCGCCAGCTGCCGAGCGGCCCGCATCTCACGCACCACCTGCACGGCATCACGATGCTGCTGTGGATGCTGCTCCTAATAACGCAGGCGCTGTGGGTGCGCACGCACCGGATCGCGCTGCACCGCCGGCTCGGCCGCGTGTCGCTCGTGCTCGCCCCGCTGGTGGTGCTGAGCGGCATCGTCGTCACGCTGCACAACATCCGCTCGGTGCCGGATCCGACGGGCCGGTTCATGCTCGGGCTGTACGCGTTCGGCTGGTTCCTGTCGCTGTCGTTCGGCCTGCTCTGGGGCTTGGCGATGGTTCACCGTCGCGACGTGCAGTTGCACGCGCGCTACATGATCACCACCGCGCTGGTGTTGCTGTTCCCGGGTTTCTATCGCGCTCTCAGCCTGGCGGGCGAGGCGCTCGACCTGCCGGTGCCGGGGTTCTACGACGCGCAGTACCTGATCGGGGCGGCTGGCCTGGCGCTGATCGTGTGGGATCTGCGCCGAGGCCGGGTGCGGGCGCCGTTCGTCGTCTTCACCGGCCTGTGGGCGCTGAACCTGCTGCTCTGGAAGGTGCTGCCGGACCTCGACGCCTGGCGGCGCTTCACCGTCTGGTCGGCCGCGCTGTGATGCCGCAGCAGGCGCACCCGGACCGCCGTCGCCACCGCCGCCGCGCCGCCGGCGTGGTCCGGCTGGCCGGGGCGGCTGCCGTCGCGCTGGCCGCGTGCGGCGCCCCGGCGCAGGTCGCCGCACCGCCGCCGGACGCGCCGTCGCCGGCGCACGAGGCCTTGTCGTTCTTCGAGGGCGCCTGGACGACCACCGACGCCACTACGGCCGACCCGTTCCAAGAGACCTGCGGCTGGCTGGCCGGTGGGCGGCGTCATATGGTCTGCCGCTCCCGCTGGGCCGACGGCGGCCGCCCCCGCGAAGGGCTCAGCATCTTCAGCATCGACGCCACGTCCGGCGACGTGCTCTACCATGGCTTCCGTGCCGGCGGCGCGGCGGTGCTGATGCGCGGCCGGCCGGCCGGGGCACCGGGCCGCGGGTGGCGCTTCGAAGCTGAGCGCGGGGACGGCGCGGCTCGCGTGCGCACCCGCGTGACGATCG
>JBDTUO010000453.1:0-2862 GCA_040007675.1 Rubrivivax sp. | reverse complement strand
AGCTTCTTGATCAGGTTGCCGCGCGCGATGACGATGAACAGCCCGGCGATCATCAGGAACACCGTGACGAAGTAGGTGAAGTGCCCGCCGAGCGTCAAGGTACTGCTGGCGCCGGTCATTCGTCGACGTTGCCGCGATCGGCAAACATGTAGAAGATCTTCAGCATCACGCTGGAGACGGTGACGGCCACGCCGACTTCGACCCAGAAGATCCCGCGGTGCTGGCCGTGCACCGGGTCGGCGTCGAGCACGAAGTAGTCGAGGAAATTGCCCCCCAGCAGAATACCGGCCACGCCGACGCCTGCGTAGAGCAGCACGCCGATGGCCATCATCGATTCGACCAGCGGCTCGGGCACCACCTTGCGGGCGTCGGCCAGGCCGTAGATCAGCGCATAGAAGATGACCGTCGCCGCCAGGATGACGCCGGCCTGGAATCCGCCGCCGGGGCCGAAGTCACCGTGGAACTGGACGTACAGCGCGAACAGCACGATGAACGGGATCAACAGCTTGGCGATGACCCGCAGCACGAGGTCGTACTTCATGGCGCGCCATCTTTGCGGCGGCGGCGCAGCAGGGCGATCACGCCGACGCCCGCGGTGAAGACGACGGTCGTCTCGCCGAGCGTGTCGTAGCCGCGGTAGCTGGCCAGCACGGCGGTCACCACGTTCGGGACGTCGACCTCCTGCTTGCTCTCGTTCAGGTAGCGCGGCACGACATGCGTATGGATAGGCGCAGCGGGGTCGGAGAACTCCGGCAGACCCAGCGTGCCGTAGACCAGCATCGCCCCGACCGCCAGTGCGACACCCAGCGGGACCCACGGCCGCTTCAGCGGTCGCGCCTCCTCGCTCTTGCACAGGTGCAGCGCGCCCAGGAAGAGCACAGTGGAGATGCCCGCCCCGACCGACGCCTCCGTCATGGCGACGTCGACCGCGTCCATCGCGACGAGCACGGTGGCCGTCAGGAAGCTGTAGATGCTGCCGAGCACGACCACGCCGAACAGGTTGCGACTGCGCGCGAGCGTCCAGACCGTGACGGCCATGAGCACGAGCAGCACGTTGATGACTAGCGTTTCGATGATGCGTCCTCCTTGGCGCCGAGCAGCGGCTTCAGGCCGCGCACCATCGCCGCGCGCGCCAGCGCGTGGGTGGCGGTCGGGCTGACGAACAGGATCATCAGTCCGAGCATCAACAGCTTGACGGCCACCAGCGTGAGCCCGGCCTGCAGCAGCAGACCGAGCAGGATCAGCGCCGCGCCCAGGGTCTCGATGACGCTCGATGCATGCATGCGCGTGTAGAAGTCGGGCATGCGCAGCAGCCCCACGGCGCCGACGATGCAGAAGAAGCCGCCGCCGAGCAGACAGACCCAGCTCAGCGCGTCGAGCACGGCCGTCACGGTGCCGGCTCCTCGGTGTCGCCCGTGCCGCCCAGATTGCCGCGGCGGAAGAACTTCAGCACCGCGATCGTGCCGATGACGTTGAGCAAGCCGTAGACGATCGCCAGGTCCAGGAACTCCGGGCGGCCGTCCAGGAAGCCCAGCACGGCCAGCAGCAGCATGGCCACGGTGCCGATGGTGTTGGCGGCCTGCGCGCGGTCGAACACCGTCGGGCCGAGCACTGCACGCGCCAGCGCGAGCACCAGCGTCGCGAGCAGCGCGAGCGTGGTCGCAGCGAACATCAGCCGCGGCCCTCGCAGGCGCTGACGCGGCGATCCATCTCGCTGTCGACGACGCCTGCGGCGCCACTGCGCGTCAGTCCATGCACGAGGAACTCTTGCGACCCGGCCTCTATCGTGATGGTGCCGGGCGTCAAGGTGATCGAGTTGGCATGCAGCACCAGGCCGACCTGCGTCCGCTGGCCCGGTTTGAATCGCACCAGGGTCGGGCTGATCGGCAGCCGGGGGTCCAGGATGATCCGGCTCACGGCCCATGCCGACTTCACGATCTCCTTGAACAACCAGGGCCAGTAGACCAGGGCCTTGAGCCCGAGCTGTAGGGGCTGCCCTTCGGAGTCGACGACGTCCATCCGGCGGGCGAACCAGACGACCGCCAGCGCACTGCCGGCACCTGCGGCCATCAGAAACGGCGTGAAGTAGCCCGACAGCAGAAGCCAGAAGCCGTAGAGCGCGATGAACAGACTGACCGAGTGGAGCATGTCGCACGCTGCGATGCTGGAAACGGGCCGGATTGTAGACAGGCCCTCCCTCACGCCTGGTGCCCGAAGAAGCAGTCGCGCCGCCGGTCGCGCTGCACCGCGGGCCGGCCGGCGCGAAAGGCTCAGTCAGCAGCGCGCCGGGACACCGCGACGACCAGCGTGACGACGGTCAACGGCACGAAGAACCAGAGCATCACGTTCGAATAGGCCGGCAAGGCGGCGTGCGCCTGGGCGCGCAGCAGCAGGTAGGCGGTGTAGGCGACGTAGTAGAGCAGGAACAGCGCGCCTTCCCAGCGCGCGACCTCGCGCCCGGTGAAGAAGATCGGCAGGCAGGCGGCGAGCGCGGCCAGCATCACCCACAGGTCGAAGTGCTGCACGGCCGGCGGCATCTCGAGCCCGGCGCGGCCGGCGACGAGCGCCGCCGGCCCGAGCACGCCGAGCAGGTTGAACAGGCAGCTGCCGACCACGTTGCCGACCGCCAGGTCACGTTGGCCGCGCGCCGCCGCGACCACCGTCGACGCCAATTCGGGCAGCGAGGTGCCGATCGCGACCACGGTCAGGCCGATCACGACCTCGTCGAGCCCGACATGCCGGGCGATGGAGACTGCCGCCTGCACCATCGTGTCGGCGCCGAGCGCCAGCCCCGCGAGGCCGGCGACCAGCCACAGCGTCGCCCGCAGGCGGCCGCTGGATGCGACGCCGCCCGACGGCCCG
>JBDTUO010000452.1:0-2863 GCA_040007675.1 Rubrivivax sp. | reverse complement strand
TTCCCATCCCTGCCTGCGCCTGTGGCGCTTTGCCCTGGCGATGCTGGTGCTCGCCGCCGCAGGCTTCGCCCACGCCGAGCCGGCACCGGTGCAAACGATCACGAGCGCGCTGGCCTCGCCGAGCAACGCCGATCAGTTCCCGGTCGACGCCCCCGGCGGCACAGTGCAGCTGCCCGACGACTGGGACGACTCGCGTCCGCAGTTCGAAGGCAGCGTTTGGTACCGAGCGCGCTTCGACATGGCCGAAAGCGGCGATCCGAACGAGCTGCTGGCGTTGTATGTCGAACGGGTCTGCACCAACCTCGAAGTGCGGCTGAACGGTCACCTCATCTTCAACGGTGGGCGCATGGCCGAGCCCGTGACCCGCAACTGCATGTACCCGCAGCTCGTGACTCTGCCCACCGCGCTGCTGCGCGAACGCGGCAATGTGCTCGACATCCAGGTGGTTGGCCACGCGCTGCAACGGGTCACTTCGCGTCAACGCGCTGCCGGTCTGTCGGCGCTGAAGATCGGCCCGCAATCGGTGCTGGCGGCGGAATACGCGCGCCGGCTGTTCTGGAACGTCACCGCGGTGCAGATCGCCAGCCTGGCGCTCGTGGTTCTGGGCTGCGTGATGGTGGCATTGAGCTGGATGCAGCGGCGCGAGGCCTACCTCGGCTACTTCGGCTGGCTGGCGCTGGCCTGGGCCGTGATGTCGTTGCGACTGTGGTGGCGCGACATGCCGTGGGACAACGGCGTCATCGAATTCCTGTTCTGCACCGGCTTCGCGCCGGTCACGGCTCTGGCAGTGCAATATCTGCTGAGCTACTCGCAGCTGCGCTCGCGCTGGATCGAAGCGGCGCTCGCGGTGCAGTGGGTGCTGATGCCTCTCACCCTGCTGCTGGCCGGGCCGGGCCGGCTGTTCACGATGGCGTCGGTCTGGTACGTGCTGCTGATGCTCGAAGTGCTGGCGGCCGCTGTTCTGCACCTCTACGTCATCTGGCGGCGCAGCCGGCCCGAGTTCTGGCCGATGGCCGTGCTGCTGGCCGGCGCCGTGGCGATGGTGCTGACCGAGCTGGCGATTCAGCATGACCTTGTGGTGTTGCCGCGAATGCAATGGCTGCACTTCGCAGTGCCGCTGTTGTTCATCGGCATCGCCGGGCGTTTGATGCAGGTGTTCGTGCGTTCGCTGCTGGCCGCCGAAGCCGGCCGCAGCACGCTCGAAGGGCGGGTCAAGGAAATCACCGCCGAGATCGAGCAGAACTTCGCCCAGCTCGCCGAAATGCGGGTCGAGCAGGTGACCGAAAAGGAGCGCAAGCGCATTGCTGCCGACCTGCACGACGACCTCGGCGCCAAGCTGCTGACGATCGTGCACACGAGCGAGGATCCGCGCATCAGCTCGCTCGCGCGCGAGGCGCTGGAGGAGATGCGGCTGTCGGTGCGCGGCCTGACCGGCAAGGCGGTGCGGCTCGACGACGCGCTCGGCGACTGGCGCGCGGAGCTGATGGCGCGGCTGGCGCAGTCGGGCATTCGGGGCGAATGGTCGTCGCCCGAGGAAATGACGCAGACGCTGTCGGCCCGTACGTACGTGCAGACCACGCGCATCCTGCGCGAGGCCACCAGCAACGTCATCAAGCACAGCGGCGCGGCGCAATGCACTTTCACCTGCGCGATCGCCGACGACGACCTGCTGCTGTCGATCCAGGACAACGGCGACGGCATTCCGATGGAGCTCGACGGCCGGCTCGACCGCGGCCACGGCATGGCGACGATGAAGCACCGCGCCAAGCAGATGCAGGGTCAGTGCCTGGTCGAGTCGGGGCCCGGCTACGGAACCGTGATACGGCTCACGCTACCGCTCGATCAGGCCACGCTGCCACCCCCCTAGAACTAGGTGGCGCTGCTAGCATGACCGTGTCGAGACTTTGGCAAACCGATGACCAACATCCTGCTGCTGGAAGACCTGCCGGAGATCCGGAGCTGGCTGCGCAGCCTCGTGCTGCAAGTCTTCCCCGGCTCCCAGGTGTCGGAGAGCGCGCGCGTGCACGACGCACTCTCGCTCGTCTCGGCGCTCAAGTTCGACCTCGCGCTGATCGACCTCGGGCTGCCCGACGGCTCCGGCGTCGACGTCGTCACGCGGCTGCGCGAGCAGCAGCCCGAGGCGCAATCGGTCGTCGTCACGATCCACGACGACGACGAACACCTGTTCCCGGCGCTGCAGGCGGGCGCGTTCGGCTACATCCTCAAGGAGCAGCCGCGCGAGATGATCACCGAGCAGCTGCAGCGCATCAGCCAGGGCGAGCCCCCGCTGTCGCCGTCGATCGCGCGCCGCGTGATGGCGCATTTCCGTGCCAAGAACAAGCCGCAGAACGACCCCAACGCGCTGCCGATGGTGTCGCTGACCGAGCGCGAGAGCGAGGTGCTGCTGCGTGTCGCCAAGGGCTACACGCTGCCGGAGATCGGCGTGCAGCTCGGCCTGTCGCGCCACACGATCGCCGACTACGTCAAGCAGATCTACCGCAAGCTCAACGTGAGCTCGCGCGCCGAGGCGGCACTCGAGGCCCAGCGGCTCGGCCTGTTCGGGCGCTGAACTGGCGCGCTGAGCGGCGCCGCCGCGGCGCGGTGTCGGGCCACGGATAATCCGGGCCGATGATCGGACGCCTGGTCGGTACCCTGGTGGCGAAGACGCCGCCGCAGATCCTGGTCGACGTGCACGGCGTCGGCTACGAGCTCGACGTGCCGATGAGCACGTTCTACCCCCTGCCCGCGCTCGGCGCGCCGCTGACGCTGCTGACGCATTTCGTCGTCCGCGAGGACGCGCAGCTCCTGTACGGCTTCCTGACCGAGGCCGAGCGGGCCACGTTCCGGGAGGTGCTGAAGATCA
>JBDTUO010000451.1:0-2865 GCA_040007675.1 Rubrivivax sp. | reverse complement strand
GGTGGACGTCGTGCCCATCGATCCGCGCCGTCCGGTGGACGTCGCGGTGGGCGTGCTGTTCAACGCCGATGGCCATTTCCTGCTGACCTCGCGTCCGGTGGGCAAGGTTTATGCCGGCCATTGGGAGTTCCCGGGCGGCAAGCTCGAGGCCGGCGAGACGGTCGAGCAGGCGCTGCGGCGCGAACTGCACGAAGAGCTCGGCATCACGATAGGCGCGGCGCTGCCTTGGCGGGTCGAGCTCATCGACTACCCGCATGCGCGCGTGCGGCTGCACTTCTGCCAGGTCCGCGCGTGGGACGGCCGCTTCGAGATGCGCGAAGGCCAGCAGATGGCCTGGCAGCGGCTGCCGGTCGAGGTGGCGCCGGTGCTGCCCGGCACCGTGCCGGTGCTGCACTGGCTGGCCGAAGAGGGCGGCTTCGCAGGCCCCACCCACTACACTGGTGCGATGGGCGACGACTGGCTCGACGCGGTGCGCTGGGACGCCGCCGGCCTGGTGCCGGTGATCGCGCAGGAACGCGCCAGCGGCGACGTGCTGATGTTCGCGTGGATGAACCGCGACGCTCTCGCCGAGACGGCGCGCCGCGGCAGGGCGGTCTACTGGAGCCGCTCGCGCGCGCGGCTGTGGCCCAAGGGCGAGACCAGCGGCCATGTGCAGCAGGTGCACGAGATCCGGCTCGATTGCGACGCCGACGTCGTGCTGCTGAGCGTCACCCAACTCGGCCACGAGCCGTCGATCGCCTGCCACACCGGGCGCCACAGCTGCTTCTTCCAGCGTCTGGAGCAAGGCCGCTGGCAGGCGGTGGCGCCGGTGCTGCGCGATCCGGACGAGATCTACGGTGGCGACGAATGACGGACCGGGCCGATTCCGCAGAGGCGGGCGACGACACGCTGGCGCGGCTGGCCGCGGTGATCGCCGCGCGCCGTGACGGCGACCCGGAGCGCAGCTACGTGGCGCGCCTGTTTGCCAAGGGCACGGACGCGATGCTGAAGAAGGTCGGCGAAGAGGCGACCGAAGTCGTGCTGGCGGCCAAGGACGCCGCGCACGGCGGCCCGACCGCGCCGCTGGTCGCCGAAATGGCCGACTTGTGGTTCCACTCGCTGATCGTGCTGGCCGCGCACGGGCTGGGGCCGGCCGAGGTGCTGGCCGAACTGCGGCGTCGCGAGGGCCTGTCGGGGCTCGAGGAGTTTGCATTGCGCAAGGCGCGCTTGCGCGAACGGGGCGAACAGGGCGAGCCGGGCGACTGACAGAGACAAGGAGGACGAACTGCCGATGACTGCCGATCCGAACTGCATCTTCTGCAAGATCGCCGCCGGGCAGATCCCGGCCCGCACCGTGCACGAGGACGACCAACTGCTGGTGTTCCACGACATCCAGCCGTGGGCCCCGGTGCACCTGCTGATCATCCCGAAGCGGCACCTCGCGACGCTGTACGACGCCGAGCCGGCGCACGACGCGCTGCTCGGCCGCATGCTGGGTCTGGCGCCGCGGCTGATGCGGCAACTCGGCGTCGATGACGGCTTCCGCACCATCGTCAACACGGGGCCGAATGGCGGGCAGGAGGTCTTGCACCTTCACATGCACGTGATCGGCGGGCCACGCCCCTGGAAGAAGGGTTGATCCGGCCGCCCGGCGGGGCATCCCTGAGCTGCGTCCGGGCACCCCCGCTGCGGGAAGGGCACGACGCGGCCCTCCCCTAGAATCCCTCGTTGACGTTTCAGGAGACAAATCATGGGTTCCTTCAGCATCTGGCACTGGCTGATCGTGCTGCTGGTCGTGGTGTTGATCTTCGGCACCAAGAAGCTCAAGAACATGGGCTCCGATCTCGGCTCCGCGGTCAAGGGCTTCAAGGATGGCGTCAAGGGCGCGCAGGACGACGGCGTCGACGCGCCACCGCCGCCCCAGGTCGCAGCACAGCGCAGCACGACGTCCGACCCGAACACCGTCGACGTCGAGGCCCGCCAGAAGCCCTGAGCCAGCGGCGGCATAGCGGTCGACCCGCTCGCCGCCCCGCGCGACGATGATCGATTTCGGATTCGACAAGCTGGCCCTGATCGGGGCGGTGGCGCTGATCGTCATCGGGCCCGAGAAGCTGCCGCGCGTGGCGCGCACCGTCGGCCACCTGTTCGGCAAGGCGCAGCGCTACGTCGCCGACGTGAAGGCAGAAGTGAGCCGCTCGATCGAGCTCGAAGAACTCAAGAAGATGAAGACGCAGTTCGAGGACGCTGCGCGTGACGTGCACAGCAGCGTCGAGAAGGAGGTCGGCGACGCCAACCGCGCGTTCGAGTCGGACTGGGGCGGCGCCACCTCGGGCCTCGGCGGTCGCAGCGACAGCGACCCGGCGCTCGCGCTCCAGACTCCGGCCCCGGCGTACAAGCCGCCGCGCAAGAACTGGCGCCTCAAGCGCGGTGCGATGCCGCAGTGGTACAAGCAGCGCAACGGCGTGCGAACCCGCGCCCAATCGGGCGCCGCGCGCGTGGCGCGCTTCCGGCCGCCGCGGGCGTCGGCCTGATGGCGAGCGCGCCGAACCCGCCCGAACGCGACGAGCTCGAAGGGACCGAAGCCCCGTTCGTCACGCACCTGGTCGAGTTGCGCGACCGATTGATCCGCGTCGCCATCGCGATCGGGGTCGCGTTCGGCGTGCTCGCGCTTTTTCCTGGCCCGTCGACGCTGTACGACCTGCTCGCCGCCCCGCTGGTTGCCCACCTGCCGAAGGGCGCGACGCTGATCGCGACCAACGTGATCTCGCCCGTGCTGGTGCCGTTGAAGATCACGCTGATGGCGGGGTTCATGCTGGCGCTGCCCTACGTGCTGTACCAGGTCTGGGCCTTCGTCGCGCCGGGGCTGTACTCGCACGAGAAGAAGCT
>JBDTUO010000450.1:0-2873 GCA_040007675.1 Rubrivivax sp. | reverse complement strand
TCGACAGCCGGCATCGGCCGGCAGGCGCCAGCCGCCCTCGGCGCGCAGCGTCGCCAGCCGCACCGGCGGGTCGCGCTCCGAGCGCGGGTTGTGGATCACGATGCGGTCGGCCTTCAGCTCGGCGCGGCCGTCGCGCACTGCGCGCAGCCACAGCCGGATCGCGTCGAGCTGGGCATCGGTGAGCGCCGGGTCGTCCAGCAGGCGGATCATGTACCCACCCAGCGCGGGCTGCGCCATCGCGCGGCGCAAGGCCGCGACGTCGGGCGTGGCGGCCGCCACCGCGACGATCCGATAACGCGTCGCGGTGGCGGTGGCCGTCAGCGGCGGATTGCCGTGGCAATAGCCGCAGCTCTGGCCACCGTCGCCGTAGATCGTCGTGTACGCGGCCGGTTCGGTGCCGGGCACCGTGGGCAGCGCGGCGCCGGGCGCCTGTTTCGGTGCGGCCTTCGGCGGCTGGTCCAGCGCCAGCAACAGCGCGCGTGACCAGCCGGCGTGCGAGGTGAGGAACGAGAGTTTCCAGCCGCCGCCGTCGCGCCGCAGGCGGGCGAAGCTCGGGTTGCTCTCGAAGCTCATCGCGTACTTGCCATCGGTCTTCGGCAGCATGTCGACGTGCTGCCGCAGCAGCACCGCGACCGTGCCGTCGGGCTGTGGCCGCAGCTGCAACACCTCCCAGCGCAGGTCCGAGTTCCGGAGGTTGTAGTCGAGCAGCCCGAGTCCCTTGTCGCGCCCCTGGAAGCGACGGTAGAAGCTGTCGTCGGCCTCGCTGACCCAGGCGTCGGCGGTCAGGCAGTCGCCGAAGGCCTTCGGATCATGTCGGTTCCAGCCGTCGACACAGCGCTGCAGCGCGGCGCGCACGCCAGCCTCATCGGCGGCGGTGGCAGGAGCCGAGGCTGGCGGGGTCTGGCCCCACGCGGTACCGATCGAGGCGGTCGTGGCGACCGCCAGCAGCAGCAGGAGTCGGGCGCACAGAGTAGTCATGGTGGGCTCCGGCGGGAGGAATTGCAGCGCGCGGCGGGGCGTGGCGACCCCATCCGAGCTTCGTCTGGCGGCGCGGTCTTGTCCCGAACGAGTTCCGATCAAATCCCGAAAGGCGCAACATCGCCCTCTGCGATCCCTCCCTGTCGATGCAGCGCGAACCGTCAACCGAACTGCGCGCGGCGCAGGCCCTGGCCTGGCCCGGCTTCATCCTCGACCTGCAGCGCGGCGACCTGCTCGACGCGGCCGGGCAGCCGGTCGAACTGCGCGCCCAGGCGCTGAAGCTGCTGTTGATCCTCGGCGAACGTGCCGGAGAGGTGGTCGGCAAGGACGAGCTGATGCGTCGTGTGTGGGGCGACGTCGTCGTCACGGAGGACTCGCTGGTGCAGGCGATCGGCGACATCCGGCGCACGATCGGCGACGAGACCCACACGCGCGTCGTCACGGCGCCGCGGCGCGGCTACCGGCTGGTCGCCGAACCCGTCTCCACGGCGACCGGCGCCGCGGCTCCCGCCGGGTGGCCGCCGCTGCTGCCGCCGCCGCCGGCGGACCGGGCGCGCACCGGCGGCCTCTGGTCGTGGCCGACCGCGGCCGGTGTGCTGCTGTTGCTGGTGGCCGTCGCGACCGTCGGCTGGCGTGCCGCTGCCGATGCGTCCGCCGAGGCGCCGCCGCGCTCGCTGGCGATTCTGCCGTTCGAGAGCGAAGACGGCACCGACGCCTGGTTCGTCGATGGGGTCGCGAGTGACCTCGGCGCGATCGTCGCCACCTGGCCCGGCGCGACCGTCGTCGGCCGCGGCACGATGGCGGCCTACAAGGGGCGTGCCGTCGACCCGCGGCGGGTCGGGGCGGAGCTTGGCGTGCGCCACGTGCTGACCGGCCGCGCGCGGCGCGATGGCGATGACGTGCGGCTCGCGGTGTCGCTGGTCGATACCCGCTCCGGGCGTGTGGTGTGGTCCGAACTGCGCGACGTGCGTCGCGCCGAGCTCGCCGCGCTGGTCGGGGACGTCGCCGGCGGCATCGCGCGCACGCTGGTGGTGGAGTACGGCGACGCCGTGGCAGCCGACGCGAGTGCGCTGGCGCCGAACGGCGTTCAGGCCGACGACCTGGCGATGCAGGGCATGGCCGAGCTGCTGCGCACCGTGTCGCGCGCGGGCTGGGAACGCGCAGCAGGTTTGTTCGACGCCGCGCTCGCGATCGACCCCGACTGCGTGCGCTGCCTCGCCGGCGCCAGCCTGACGCACAGCAACCTGGTGCTGTGGGAGTGGACGGCCGACCGCCCGGCCTCGGTCGCGCGCGCCGAGCAGGCGCTGGCGCGGCTGGACGCGCTCGCGGCCGACCGGCTGCTGGCCAAGCTGTCGCACGCGAGCCTGGCCAATGTGCACCGCGACTGGCCCGGGCTGTTGGCGATCGGCGACCAGCTCGTCGCGCAGTTTCCGAACGAGCCGACCTCGCACCACCACCGCTGCTCGGCGCTGGTGCGGCTGGGCCGCTTCGACGACAGCCTCGCCGCCTGCGACCGCGCGATGCGCATCAGCCCGCGCGACTCGCGGCTGACCGTCTGGCAGGGCCTGAGTGGCTGGGCCCACTATCTGGCCGGCCGGCCCGCCGCCGCCGAGGCGATGCTGCGGCCGTCGGTGCTGGCCAACCCGCGCGTGCCGTTCTACGGCGTCGTGCTGGCCGCCGCGGTGGCCGAGCAGGGCCGGCGCGGCGAGGCGACGGCTGTGCTGCAGCAGACGCGCGCTCGGCACCCCGGGTATTCGCTGGCGACGATCCGCGGTTACTGGGTCGCGGGCGATCCACGGTTCGTGGCGGGTCGGGACCGTCTGCTGCAGGTCGCGGCCGTGCTCGGGTTGCCGGCCTGAGCGCGCGTCGGCCACAGGCGCGGCACGGGCTTTGCT
>JBDTUO010000449.1:0-2873 GCA_040007675.1 Rubrivivax sp. | reverse complement strand
GCCGTCGTGACGCGGGTCGCGCCGAGTTTCCTGCGTTTCGGGCACTTCGAGCATTTCGCGCACCACGACCAGCCGGCGCGCCTGGCGATGCTGGTGGACTCCACGATCGCGCACCACTTCCCGGCCTGTGCCGACGCGCCGGTGCCGGCCGCGGCGCTGCTGGCGGAGGTGGCGCGGCGCACTGCCGAGCTGATCGCGCACTGGCAGGCGATCGGCTTCTGCCACGGCGTGATGAACACCGACAACCTGTCGATGCTCGGGCTGACGATCGACTACGGCCCGTTCGGTTTCCTCGACGGGTTCGACCCCAACCACATCTGCAACCACAGCGACCATGAAGGTCGATACGCCTACGCGCGCCAGCCGAACGTCGGATTCTGGAACCTGCACGCGCTGGCGCAGGCGCTGTTGCCGCTGATCGGCGACACCGACGCCGCGCTGGCCGCGATCGAACCCTACCGCGAGACCTTTCCGCGCGCACTGCTCGGCCGGCTGCGCGCCAAGCTCGGGCTCGTCGCCGCACGCGACGAGGACGAGGCGCTCGCCAACGACTGGCTGCGCGTGCTCGGCGCCGCCCACACCGACTTCACGATCGCCTTCCGTCGCCTGTCCGGCTTCGACAGCCGCCCCGGCGCCGACAACGACGCGTTGCGCGACCTGTTCGTCGATCGGTCCGCGTTCGATGGGTGGGCCGTTCGCTACGCGGCCCGCCTGCGCGCCGAGGCCAGCGTCGACGCCGAGCGGCGGCCGCGCATGGACGCCGTCAACCCGCGCATCGTGCTGCGCAATCACCTCGCCGAGCAGGCGATCCGCAGCGCTCAGACGGGTGACTTCGGTGAACTGCAACGCCTGCACCAGGCGCTGCAGCGCCCCTTCGCCGACGACGCCGGCAGCCCGGCCGACGCCGGGTTCCCGCCTGCCTGGGCGGGCGGGCTCGAGGTGTCGTGCTCGTCGTGAACCGCCATTCCACGCTTCCACTGCCGACCCGCTGCAGGACGTTCGCACGCGAACCGTCCCGACGGCCGGGCACAATACACGGGCACCGATGAAGATCCTCCTCGATTTCCTGCCTATCCTGCTGTTCTTCGCGACCTTCAAGGTCGCCGAAGGCCAGCGCGACGCGGCAGCGGACTTCGCGAGCACCCACCTGGGCTTCCTGGTGTCCGGCGGCGAGGTCGGGCCGGCCGAGGCGCCGGTGCTGCTCGCGACACTCGTCGTCATCTTCGCCACCCTCACGCAGGTGCTGGTGCTTAAGCTGCGCGGCCGCAAGATCGACACGATGTTGTGGATCAGCCTGGTGCTGGTCGTCGTGCTCGGCGGCGCGACGGTCTGGTTCCACGACGAGACCTTCATCAAGTGGAAACCGAGCGTGCTGTACTGGGCGATGGGTCTGGCGTTCTGGCTCGGCCCGCTGCTTTTCAAGCGCAACCTGCTGCGCGTGCTGCTGGGTGAACAGCTTCAGCTGCCGCCGCGGGTATGGCACCGGCTGAACTTCGCGTGGGTCGCGTTCTTCGCCGTGATGGGGCTGCTCAACCTCTGGGTCGCCTACACCTTCTCGACCGAGACCTGGGTCAACTTCAAGCTCTTCGGCGCAATCGGCCTGACGCTGTTGTTCACCCTCGGCCAGGGCCTGTACCTGAACCGGTTCCTGAAGGACGACGCATCGGAGGCACCATGAGCGGCGGCGACTCCGGCGCGGGCCGGCACGGCGTGACCGCCGATCAGATCGAGGCCAGCCTGCGCGCCGCATTCGGTCCCGTCTCGCTCGTCGTGCAGGACGACAGCCACCTCCACGCCGGCCACGCCGGCGCGCGCGAAGGCCGGCATTTCAGCGTCGACATCACCGCGGCCGCGTTCGCCAGTCGCACGCGCGTGGCGCGGCATCGCCTCGTGTATGATGCTTTGAGTGCCCTGATACCCCTGGGCATCCACGCGCTGGCCATCGTGGCCCGCGCCCCTGACGAACCCGCTTCGTCGACATCCCCCCTCCCCACCCGATGAAACTGAAGTCATACGCCTCGCGCGTGGCGTGCGCCTGCACGCTCGCGCTGGCCCTCGGCCCGCTGGCATTGCCGACGGCCCAGGCCCAGAACCTCGCCATCGTCAACGGCAAGCCGGTGTCCAAGGCCCGCGTCGACGCCCTGCTCCAGCAGGCCAAGCGCGCCGGCCAGGAGGTCAGCCCCGAGATCGAAGCCCAGGCGCGCGACCAGGTCGTGCTGCGCGAGATCTTCGTGCAGGAGGCCGAGAAACGCGGCCTCGCCGCCAAGCCGTCCTACAAGGACCAGATGGAGCTGGCGCGCCAGAGCATCCTGATCCGCGACCTGTTCGACGGCTACAAGACCGAGCACCCGATCACGGATGCGCAGGCCCGGGTCGAGTACGACAAGTTCAAGTCCCAGGCCAGCGGCACGGAATACCACGCGCGCCATATCCTGGTCGAGAAGGAAGACGAGGCGAAGGCGCTGATCGCGCAGATCAAGGGCGGCGCGAGCTTCGAGGAACTGGCGAAGAAGAACTCGAAGGACACCGGCTCCGGCGCGAATGGCGGCGACCTCGACTTCGCCAAGCCCGACGCCTACGTGCCCGAGTTCGGCAACGCGATGAAGGCGCTCACCAAGGGTCAGATGACCGAGACGCCGGTGAAGTCCGAGTTCGGCTGGCACATCATCAGGCTCGAGGACACTCGCGACGCGCCGTTCCCGGCGTTCGACGACGTCAAGGCGCAGATCAAGCAGCGCCTGGAGCAGGTGCAGATGCAGGCCTTCCAGGAAGAGCTGCGCACGAAGGCAAAGACCGACTACAAGTTCAGCACCACGCCGTGACGGCGTGAACCTCGACCCTGCGCTCGATGCCAGTTCGCCCACCGGCCTGCG
>JBDTUO010000448.1:0-2884 GCA_040007675.1 Rubrivivax sp. | reverse complement strand
CCGACGCCAACGGCAACGGCGACATCTTCGGCGGCTGGATCATGGCGCAGGTCGACGTGGCGGGCGCCGTGCTGCCGGTGCGGGTCGCGAAGGGGCGTGTCGCCACCGTCGCTGTGAACCAGTTCGTGTTCAAGCAGCCGGTGTCGATCGGCGACCTGCTCAGCTTCTACGCGCGCGTCACGCGCACCGGGCGCACCTCGGTCACGGTGCACGTCGAGGTCTACGCCGAGCGCAACCCGGCCGCGCCGGAAGTGGTGAAGGTGACCGAAGCCAACCTGACCTACGTCGCGATCGACGCCCGAGGGTCGCCGCGGCCGCTGCCGGTGCTGTGATGAAAGGCGACGACGACGACCTCGTCGTCGTCAAGCTTTCCGCGGGCGCGCCGGCGCCTCGCCGACCTTCATCGGCCGCGGTGCGTCATCCCAGGTCTTCGCGGCGTTCGAGCGATGGCGCAGTTTGTGCCAGGCGTGCGCTGCCAGCAGCGGCAACGGCATGCGCGTGAGGTGGTAACGCGTACCGAGCGCGGCGCCGGCCAGGCGTCGGGTCCACGGCGGCTCTGAATCCGGCTCGACCGGTGTCAGCACCGTGCGCAGCGCGGGCAGCAGCCAGGCGGACTGCAAGCGTCCTGGACCTTGCCTGGCGACGCCTTGTGCCACGTCGGCCGGCACCGGCGTGCCGAACCAGCGGGGCAACAGCTGCAACGCGAGCGCGAGCGGGCTGCCGAGCCCGGTGTCGCGGGCCCGCGCCAGGAGCAGCGCCCAGAAGCGCGGGGCGGACGCCGCGCCGGCGCGCAGCAGCGCATCGAGGTCCGCAAGGTCGCGCACCCGCTCGGTCAGGTCGGCGTCCTGGAACAGGTGGGTCGCGCTGTGCAGGATCTGGTCCAGCGGGTCCAGCACCTGCCAGCCGCGCCAGTCCGCGTGCTCAATCGGGCGCGCCGCGGCCAGCAGCAGCGCCGCGTCTACCTTCAGCCGCGCCACGGGTGGCTGGATGTTGTGGTGCAGGTCAAGCTCGAGGCCATGTTCGCGATGCCGCATCGGCGGCACCTCGTGGCTCCACGCGTGGTAGTAGCGACTGTCGTGCTCGTCGAGCGTCGGCTCGCGCCAGCCGGCGGCGACCAGGCGTCGCTGGGCGTCGGCAATGGCGTCGCGCGGCACCAGGATGTCGAGATCCGACGGCAGCCGGCCGCGGCCGATCGGCAGGCCCTGCGCGATGTAGGCCGCGCCTTTCAGCAGCACACGCGGGTAGGGGGCGTCTGCGAGCGCCTGGCCCACGCGCTCGGCGGCCCAGACGAGCGATCGTGTCCGGAAGCGTGCCTTGCGACCTTCGCCCAGGAGGTGGCGTGCTGCCTGCGGCGGTACCCGGCCGAGCAGCCCGGCAGCGTCGACCGATTCGGCCATGCGGCCCAGCAGGCGCAGCCGACGCGCGAGACGGATCGCGCGCTCCCACTCCGGCAGCGACCAGCCGAGCACTTGCTCGGCTTCGCGCAACGACCCGAGCCACCGCCAAGGGCCGATCCCGGCGTCGTTCATGCGCGTGCCGCCACCGCATCCCGGGCGTCGGTGCGAGGTTCGAGTTCGGCCACCGCGTCCGCCGCGGCGCACGCCGACGGCCATTCACGCTCCAGCAAGGCCGCCGCGTCGGCAAGGTCGCTGTAGACCAGCTGCCACGCCGGGCACTGGCGCGCGATGCGCACGGCGGCGCGGAAGCCCTCTTCGCCCAGCACGGCGTAGTTGAACGAATTGAATGCCAAGGCGCGGAACACTTCCTCCGGGGGCAGGCGCCGCCATTCGGTCGGGGACCCGGCGACCCAGCGCGGCAGCACCACGGCCCCGGGCCGCGCGGGTTCGTGGCGCCGCGTGACGGCGTCGGGCGACGCTGCAAGGTGGGCCACCGTCCCCTTGCGGGTCTTGGGGAACAGCGGCCCGATCGGTGCGGCCGGCGCCCAGCGGCGGATGACATCGATGGATTGATTCTTCAGCGCCACCGGCTTCAACACGGCGTGCAGCAGACCGGTCTCGGGGTCCAGCGCGCCGAACTCGTCCGACAGCAGGCGCCAGCCCCGCAGGCTCAGCGCGGCCGACAGCGTGCTCTTTCCGGAGCCCGGCAGCGCCGGCAGGATCAGCGCATGGCCGTCGCGTTCGACGACGCCAGCGTGGAACAACAGGTAGTCGTTGCAGCGTTGCCCGATGAGCCAGTTGGCGCCCCATTCGAACAGCGGCAGCGGGCTGTCGGCCGGAAAGGGGTCGAACGGCTGGCTGCCGTCACAGCGGAACACCACCTGGGGCCGGATCCAGCGGCGAAGGCCGCTGGGAGCGGCAAGGTCGACGTGGATGTCGGCCCAACCAGGATCATGGGCGAGCGGAAAATCGCGGTACACCTGTTTAAGTTGGCGCGCAAACCGCATCGACCGCGTCCGGACGCGGATGCGCGCAATGCCGATGTCGAGCACCACACCGGTCCGCCGCAAGACATCGGCGACGAGGGCCTCGCCCACCGCGCCCAGGCGCTGGGACGACGAGGAGCCCATCGCGGGGTTCAGACTGGCCGCTGCCGGCGCACGAGCCCCGCTGAAATCAGCGTGCCCCAATGCGATTCGATCGAACGAATCAGCTCGGCGGATGGAACGTCAGCTTCTTCCGCAAGGATCTTCACAACGGTTTCCGGGCTGGCCCCGGACGACCCGGTGTCACGCAGAATCTCGAGCAGCGCCGCGCTGGTGTCGTTCAGCAAATGCGTGGCCCCCGAAAGCGGACTGTAGGCGGCAAACTCCGCCTCCAACTCCTCGAGCAGGACTCCAGGAACGGCGGTCAACCGGGGGCAGTCCTCAGCCAATGTTGGCGGGCCGCAGGGAATTCCAGCAGGTCTCCGCGACGGCGTAGGTCTC
>JBDTUO010000447.1:0-2894 GCA_040007675.1 Rubrivivax sp. | reverse complement strand
GCCGGCGCCGTCGGCCGACGAACTGGCGATGCTCGAGATGACCGCGGCCGAACGCTGCGCGACGAGCCGGCTGTCGTGCCAGATCACGCTGCAGCCGGCGCTCGACGGGCTGACCGTGCGGCTGCCGCCGATGCAATACTGAGCGCATCGCGACGGACGTGCCCCGATGATGAAGTTGCTCGACATCCTGGCCAAGCTGTGCGCCATCGCCGCCGGCCTGCTGCTGACCACCATCACGCTGATGACCTGCGCCAGCCTGATCGGCCGCAACACCACCGGCTGGACCATCGTCGGCGACTTCGAGCTGACCGGCTTCGCAGCCGGCGCGGCGATCGCGCTCTTCATGCCGATCTGCCAGCTCCGGCGCGCCAACATCATCGTCGACTTCTTCACCCAGCGCGCCCGGCCGGGCACACGCGCCACCCTCGACCGCATCGGCGCGCTGTTGCTCGGGCTGTCGATGGCCTTGCTCGCGTGGCGCACCGTGCTCGGCGGGCTAGACGCCTGGCGCACTCACGCCGAGTCGATGATGCTCGGCTTCCCGGAGTGGGTCGTCTACTGCGGGCTGATCCCGCCGCTGGTGCTGATCGCGGTGATCGCGCTGGTGCAGGCGGTGCGCGGCATCGACGTCGATCCCGCCGAGCCGGCTGATCCGCCCGCCTCGGCGGCGGCGTCCGCGGGCGCGGCAGGGGCTGCGCCGTGAGCCCGATCGAGCTGTCGCTGCTGATCTTCGGCGCGATGCTCGTGCTGATGGCGCTGCGCACGCCGATCGCGATCGCGATGTTCGTCGCCGGCAGCGTCGGCTACGTGCTGCAGGCGGGCTGGCTGCCGCTGGCGAACTTCCTCAACACCCAGGCCTTCGCCCGCTTCTCGAGCTACGACCTGAGCGTGATCCCGCTGTTCATCCTGATGGGCAACTTCGCGACGCAGGGCGGCATCTCGCGCGCGCTGTTCGAGTTCGCGGCCGCGTTGATGGGGCGTTTCCGCGGCGGGCTGGCGATGGGCGCGGTAGTCGCCTGCGGGGCCTTCGGGGCGATCTGCGGCTCCTCGGTGGCGACCGCCGCCACGATCACCCAGGTCGCGCTGCCGGAGATGCGGCGGCACGGCTACTCGGGACGGCTGGCGACCGGCACGCTGGCCGCCGGCGGCACGCTCGGCATCCTGGTGCCGCCGTCGGTGCCGCTCGTGATCTACGCGATCCTGGCCGAGCAGAACATCGCCAAGCTGTTCGCCGCCGCGATGGTGCCGGCGCTGCTCGCGGTATTCGGCTACGTGCTGGCGATCGCGGTGTACGTCCGGCTGGTGCCCGGTCACGCGCCGGAGCACGATGAACCGCCGCCGCTGACGGCGCGGTCGCTCTCCGGGGTGCTGCCGATCGCGGCCATCTTCGGGCTCGTGTTCGTCGGCATCTACGGCGGCTGGTTCACGCCGACCGAGGGGGCGGCGGTGGGTGCCGCGGCCACCTTCGTCGCCGCGGTGCTGCGCGGAGAACTGGGCTGGCACGGCTTCAAGCAATGCTTCTACGGCACCGCGGCGGCGTCCGGGATGATCTTCATGATCTTCCTCGGCGCCGACCTGATGAACGCCGCGCTCGCGTTGACCCAGGTGCCGAACCAGCTCGCTGCCGCGGTGCACGGCTGGGGGCTGCCGCCGCTGGCGGTGGTGGCCGGCATCGTGCTGATGTACATCGCGCTCGGTGCGGTGATGGACGAGTTGTCGGTGATCCTGCTGACGGTGCCTATCCTGTTCCCGCTCGTGCTCGGGCTCGACCTCGGCATGGACAAGGAGTCGATCGCGATCTGGTTCGGCATCCTGCTGCTGATGACGGTCGGCTTCGGGCTGCTGTCGCCGCCGGTGGGGCTGAACGTCTACATCGTGAACTCGCTCGCCAAGGGCGTGCCGATCGGCGAGAGCTACCGCGGCGTGCTGCCGTTCCTGGTCAGCGATGCCGTGCGCACGCTGCTGCTGCTGTTGTTCCCGCCGCTGTCGCTGTGGCTGGTGCGCGTGTTCTATCCATGAGGGTAAACCGGGACCACCGCAGCGGCCAGCGACCGTTAACTTGTCGAGCGCCGGCGATCGCTGAACCGATGGCCGACCCGATTGCCGAACCCCCTCAAGGAGACCCCGCATGAAACGACGCAGCCTGCTCCAGGGCGCCGCCGCTGCCGCGCTCGGCGTGCCGCACCTCGCCGGCCTGGCCCAACAGAGCGTGACGCTGAAGTTCCACACCTTCATGGCGCCGCTGTCCAACGTCTGGCTGCTGATGCACAAGCCGTGGATGGACAAGGTCGAAAAGGAGTCCGGCGGGCGCATCAAGTTCGAGGCCTATCCGGCGATGCAGCTCGGCGGCACGCCGGCTCAGCTGTACGACCAGGCGCGCGACGGTGTCGTCGATGTCGTCTGGACGCTTCCGGGCACGACGGCCGGGCGCTTCCCGCGCATCGAGGTCTTCGAACTGCCGTTCGTGATGAACAACGCCGAGTCCACCTCGAAGGCCTACTGGGAGTACTTCCAGACCCAGGCGGCGGACGAATTCAAGGAGACCCAGGTCCTGGCGCTGCACGTGCACGGACCCGGCATGTTCCATTCGGCGACCAAGCCGATCCACACGCCGGCCGATCTGCGCGGCATGAAGGTGCGCGGGCCGACGCGGCAGATCACCAAGCTGCTCGGCACGCTCGGCGCGACGCCGGTCGGCATGCCGCTGCCGGGCATCCCGGACGCGTTGAGCAAGGGCACGATCGACGCCTGCGTGATCCCGTGGGAGGTCGTGCCATCGGTCAAGGTGCACGAGCTGACCAAATACCACAGCGAGTTCGACAGCAGCGGCCCGGCGCTGTACACGACGACCTTCGTGATGGCGATGAACAAGCCGAAGTACGAGTCGCTGGCGC
>JBDTUO010000446.1:0-2906 GCA_040007675.1 Rubrivivax sp. | reverse complement strand
TGCACTGGAGCACGACGGTGACGATGTTCTTGCCGATGTCGTGCACGTCGCCCTTGACCGTGGCGATGACGATCTTGCCGCGCGGCCTGACGTCGGCACCGGCGTCCTGCAGGGCACGCTTCTCGGCCTCGATGTAGGGCAGCAGGTGGGCCACCGCCTGCTTCATCACGCGCGCCGACTTGACCACCTGCGGCAGGAACATCTTGCCCTGGCCGAACAGGTCGCCGACCACGTTCATGCCCGCCATCAGCGGACCTTCGATGACGTGCAGCGGCCGGCCGCCGCGCGCGAGCACCCCCTGCCAGGCTTCTTCGGTGTCCGGCACGATGTGTTCGGTGATGCCGTGCACCAGTGCGTGGGCGAGCCGCTCGTCGAGGGTGCCCGTGCGCCACGCGTTGCGCGTGCTGTCGTCCCGGGCCGCGCCCTTCGCGTTCTCGGCCACCTCGATCAGGCGCTCGGCGGCGTCGGGCCGGCGGTTCAGCACCACGTCCTCGACCCGTTCGCGCAACCCGGGCTCGAGCTCGTCGTAGACGCCGACCATGCCGGCGTTGACGATGCCCATGTCGAGCCCGGCGCGGATCGCGTGGTACAGGAAAACGGTGTGGATCGCCTCGCGCACCGGGTCGTTGCCGCGGAAGCTGAACGACACGTTGGACACGCCGCCGGAGACCTTGGCGCCCGGCAGGTTCGCCTTGATCCAGCGCGTGGCGTTGATGAAGTCGACCGCGTAGTTGGCGTGCTCCTCGATGCCGGTGGCGATCGCGAAGATGTTGGGGTCGAAGATGATGTCCTCGGGCGGGAAGCCGACCTCGTCCGCCAGGATGCGGTAGGCGCGCTCGCAGATGCGGGTCTTGCGCTCGAAGGTGTCGGCCTGGCCCTGCTCGTCGATGGCCATCACGACCGCCGCGGCGCCGTAGCGCCGCACCAGCCTGGCCTGGCGCACGAACTCGGCCTCGCCTTCCTTCAGCGAGATCGAGTTGACGATGCCCTTGCCCTGGATGCACTTCAGGCCGGCCTCGATCACCTCCCACTTCGAGCTGTCGATCATGATCGGCACGCGCGCGATCTCGGGCTCGCCGGCGACCAGATTCAGGAAGCGGACCATCGCCGCCTTCGAATCGAGCATCGCCTCGTCCATGTTGACGTCGATGACCTGGGCGCCGTTCTCGACCTGCTGGCGCGCCACCGCGAGCGCCTGCTCGAAGTCGCCCGCCAGGATCAGCCGTGCGAAGGCCTTGCTGCCGGTGACGTTGGTGCGCTCGCCGATGTTGACGAACAGGTGGCCCGGAGTCAGCGTGACCGGCTCGAGGCCGGACAAACGCATCGGCGGCATCGGGGGCGCCGGTGGCGCGGCTCCACGCGTGCCGGTAGCGGCTGCAGCAGGGTCGTCGAGCTTGTCGTGGTCATCGTCGGTCATGGGCACGTCGTCACCGCAAGAAGGTGGCGAGCGCCGTTGCCGACCTCGCGCGCAGACCGCCGTTGGGACACGGCGGCGGCGAGGGCTCCCGAGCCTGGCAGGCCGCGGCGGGTGCCGGCGGCCCATTGCAACGCTCCTCGGGCAGATCGCATTTTAGCCACCGTGCGCGCCGCGTGCGCCGCTTGCGCTACCGTCGCCGGATGCTCCGAGGCGACAGCGCCCGCCGACCCGACCCCGGCCTGCCGTGGCTGGTGGCCGACATCGGCGGCACCAACGCGCGTTTCGGCTGGGTGCGCGACCCGGCGCGAGGCGTCGAGCAGGTGCGCCGCTTGGCGGTCACGGAGCACGCCGACCTGGGCGACGCCGTGCAGGCTTACCTCACCGCGCTCCCGCGAGCCGGCGGTGCCGCCGCGGCGCCGCGGCGCGCCGCCTTCGCCATCGCGAGCCCGATCGACGGCGACGCCGACGAGGTGGCGCTCACCAACAGCCCCTGGCGCCTGTCGCGCCGCGCCCTGCGTGCCGACCTCGGCCTGGAATCGCTGCTGCTGCTGAATGACTTCGAGGCGCTGTCGCTGGCGCTGCCACGGCTGCGGCCGGCGCAGCTGCGCCCGACCGCCGGCCCGGCATGGTCGCAGCCGGCGCACGGCACGCTGGCGGTGGTCGGCCCGGGCACCGGGCTGGGCGTGGGCGGCGTCACCGAGCTGCCCGCGGGGCGCGGCTGGCTCGCGCTGCCCGGCGAAGGCGGCCACGCGACGTTGGCGCCGACGGACGACTTCGAGTCCGCGCTGCTGGCCTGGGTGCGCCGCCAGCGCCCGCACGTCTCGGCCGAACGGCTGCTGTCGGGCACCGGGCTGCCGCTGCTGCACGCCGCCGTCGTGGCGGTGGTCGGAGCGCCGTCGCCAGCCGCCACGCCGCTCGACAGCGCGGCGGCCGTCATCACGCAGGCGCTGGCCGGCGACGCCGATGCAGGTCGCACCATCGACACGTTCTGCGCGCTGCTCGGCAGCTTCTCCGGCAACGTGGCGCTCACGCTGGGCGCGCGCGGCGGCGTCGCGATCGGGGGCGGCGTCGTGCCCCGGCTGGGCGAGCGCTTCTTCGCGTCGCGCTTTCGGGAGCGGTTCGAGGCGAAGGGGCGTTTCGCGCCCTACCTGGCGGCGGTGCCGACGGCGCTGATCAGCGACACGCTGGCGGCGCTGGACGGCGCGCTGCTGGCGTTGGAGCAATCGGCGCCCGGTTGACCCCCCGGCTGGATCGACGATTCTGCGCGAGAGGCCATTCCTTGGGCCGGCCTTGGCCGGCGGCCCAACGGCTGGTTTCAGGCCCCAGGCACCTGCTTCACTGCCTCAGGCCAGCACCGTCCGCGCGAACCGCAGCAGGACCAGCACGAACAGCGGAATCGCCATCAGGAACGTCAGCTGGACGCCTGGCACCCGGCCCAGGGTGCCCGCCCGCAGGTAGCCCCACCAGTAGACAACGCGCGCCAGCGCGA
>JBDTUO010000445.1:0-2912 GCA_040007675.1 Rubrivivax sp. | reverse complement strand
ACAGGCGCGCGTCGGTGTACAGCGGCGTGCCCGAGGCTTCGATCGGCTCGCCGAAGACCGCGCTGGCGTGTGTGCACAAGGTCTGCACCAGCAGCTGGTTTCCCGCCAGGGGCTTGAGCGCGTTGGCCAGCAGCATGCGCTTGACCTCGATCGTGATGCCGCGCGAGTCCGCCACCGCTTCTGCGATCACGCGGCGCAGCATGGCTTCGACCTCGGCCGGGTTTTCCTCGGGGATCATGCGGCGGTCGAGCTTGAGCACCACCTTGCCCGGTATCACATTGGTGTTGGTGCCGCCCTGGATCAGGCCGATGTTCACGTACGGGTGCGTGATGCCCTTGACCTTGCTGCTGACCTGCTCGTACAGGGTGTTCTGGTCGTAAAGCGCATTCAGGATCAGCGTGGCGGCCTGCAGCGCATCGACGCCGGTATCGGGCACCGCGGCATGACCCATCTTGCCGTGCACGGTGACTTCCAGCTGCAGGCAACCGTTGTGCGCGGTCACCACCTGGTAGCTGAAGCCGGCCGCGATCAGCAGATCTGGCTTGACGATGCCGTCCTGCAGCAGGCGGCCGGGACCGAGTTCGCCGCCGAACTCCTCGTCGTAGGTGAAGTACAACTCGACGCGGCCCTCGAGCGACGCTTCGAGCGATTCGATCGCGCGCGTGGCGAAGGTGAAGCTCGCGAAGTCGCACTTGCTGACTGCCGAGGCACGCCCATAGAGCTTGCCATCAGCCACTTCACCGCCGTAGGGGTCATGCGTCCACCCTTCGCCGGGCGGCACCACGTCGCCGTGTGCGTTGAGTCCCACGGTCCGGCCCGGGCGGTTGCCGTTTCCAAAGCGGCGGCGCACGACCAGGTTGGTGATCGACTCGAGGCCGGCGGCCCGCACGTCCTGCACCGCAACCGGATGCTTCTCTGCCTCGAAGCCGAACGCCGCGAGCAGTTGCGCCGTGCGCTCGGCATGCGGCGCGTTGTTGCCGGGCGGCGTGTCGGTCGGCACTCGCACCAACTCTTGAAGAAAGCGCACTTCCTCGTCGAAATGGGCGTCGATCCAGGCATCGAGTGCCTTGTACTGGGCAGGGGTCATGACAGTTCCACGGCAAGCTGGTCAAGAAGGTTCTGGAAAGCGCCCACGCACAGCTCGGCATCGTCGTTCGTGATCGCTTCCAGCGGGTTGTGGCTGATGCCGGCGTTGAGGCCGCGCATGAAGAGCATGGCCTGCGGCATCACCTCGTGCAGCTTCATCGCGTCGTGACCGGCGCCGCTGGGCATCGTGAAGACCGGCAGGCCGAGCGACTCGACCGCCCTCTCCCAACGCCCCTGCCAGTCTGGCGCGCTGGGTGCGGCGGCGGCACGCATCGTCTCCTCCAGCTTGAAGTGCAGCCCGCGGCGTTCGCAAATGCGCCCGAGCGCGGCGCGCACATCATCGGCGCAGGCGTCGCGCACCTCGTTGCTCGTCGCGCGGATGTCGAGACTGAAGCTGCAGCGTCCGGGCACGACGTTCATCGAGCCACTGGGCACCTGCAACATGCCGACCGTGCCGACGAGATCGGGCACGGCTCCGGCACGCTGCTCCACATAGAGCACCAGTTCGGCGGCGGCGGTCGCGGCGTCGCGGCGTTGATCCATCGGAGTCGTGCCGGCATGGCTGGCCATGCCGACGATCTCGCCCACGTAGCGCACGCTGCCGTTGATCGAGGTGACGACGCCGAGCGGCAGGTCGAGCCGGTTCAGCACCGGGCCCTGCTCGATGTGAACCTCGACGAAACCGAGGTACTTCGACACGTCGCGCTTCAACTTCGGGATGTCGTCGGGGCGCAGCCCGGCGTGGTCCATCGCCGCGCGCATCGTGATGCCGTCGGCGTCCTCCTGCTCGAGGCAGCGCGGGTCGAAGTGACCGGCGAGCGCGCCCGAACCCAGGAACACCGCCTTGTAACGTTGCCCCTCCTCCTCGGCAAACCCGACGACCTCGAATCCGAACGGCAGCCGGCGCTGCTGACGGTGCAGCTCGCGCACACAGGCCATCGGCACGAAGATGCCGAGGCGGCCGTCGTACTTGCCGCCGTTGCGCACGGTGTCGTAGTGACTGCCCGTGAGCAGGCGCTTGGCCTGCCGGTCGCTGCCGTGGTAGAGGCCGACCACGTTTCCGACGGCGTCGATCTCGACCTCGTCGAAGCCGCAATCGGCGCGCATCCAATGCGCCAGGCGTTGGGCGCAGGCGCGGTGCGCATCGGTCAGATAGGTCACGGTCAGCTCACCGCGCTCGGCATAACCCGGGTCGCTGTTCACAGACAGCCGTTCGGCCCAGTCCCAGACCAGATTGCCGAGTTCCGGCTGCTGGCTGAACTTGTCGTCCAGGCGGATCTCCGCGATGCGGTGGATGTTGCGCAGGCACTCGGCCCGCTCGAAATCGGTCGGGTTGTGCAGCCGGCGCTCGAAAGTGGCGATGATTTCGGCCTTCGCCAGCCCGCTGCCCCGCGGTCCGCGCACGGCCAGGATGAACGGAAAGCCGTGCCGCGCGTTGTAGTCGGCGTTGAGTCGCTGGATCAGCGTGAACTCGTCCGGCGTGCATTCGGTCAACCCGGCCTTGCCCTGTTCGTGGGTCGACGCTGCGGTCAACGCCCTGGCCAGCATCGCCTTGCCGGCGAGTTCCGGGTGGGCACGGATCAGCGCCAGCTGGGCATCGAGGCCCGCCTCGCGCACGACGGCCGCCAGCGCGAGCTTCAATTGCGTCAGGCTGGCGAACGGCCGGGCAGACCATGCCCGCTCGGCGATCCAGGGCGAGTGCTCGTAGACGCCATCCAGCGCGGCGCTGAAGGCCGCCTGGTCGGCGGCATTCAGGGGGTCCAGGCTCAGGCTCATTGGACTACCTTCAGGCTGCGCCTTCCGGTATTCGCCCTTGGGGCGGCCCG
>JBDTUO010000444.1:0-2913 GCA_040007675.1 Rubrivivax sp. | reverse complement strand
CGGCCAGACCGAAACCAGCCTGCTGCTGTCGACCCACAAGGTCTGACGACAAGACCGGTCGCGCGCTCAGACGGCGGAGTCGGACTGCGCCAGACCCTGGAACTTTGCGCATGTCGCCGCACGCCGGCGACGACAGGCCGGCAGGTCGTGACCGGAACGCTTGCGGGCCGTTGCGTGCTCGATGTCGCTCGCTTACCGCAAGGCCTTCGGTCTCGGCCGCCCCTACTGGGCCGGGTCCCGCAACGCCGGTCAGTTCCATCTGCACCACGACGACGCCGTGAGCGCGCTGCTCGCGGCCGCTTCGCCACGCCAGGCAGGCCGGACGCTGCACGCGGTCGGCGGGGCGCCGGTGCCGTTCATGCGCTTCATGGACGACTTCGCGCGCAAGCTCGGCAACCGCTGCCCGTTGCACGTGCCACGCGTCGCGGCGCCGCTGTTCAAGATCCTGATCCGCATCGAGCACATGCAGCAGGTCGAATTGACGATGCCGGCCCGCCCGCCGTCGCCGCGCGTCCCAAAGTGGCGGCCGGCATGGCCCGACCATCGCGTGGCGCAGGATCGGATCGTCGAGGCGTGGGACGCTGCCTGATACTCCGGCGCCGGTGGCGGTCCCTCCGCTGGAGAGCCCGAAGGCGACGCTGGCGTCAGCCTTCGATCAACGGATCGGCCTGATCTTTGGCGGGCCCGACCCTGCCGGATTGGCCACGCCACGGGCGACCGCCAGATCATCCCCTACGGTTTTGGGTCGACCAACTGGGCGAGCCACCTGCCGGCTTCGCTGAACGATGCGCTGGATCGCTCGACGCGGCAGCGCACGTCGAGGTCCAGGCTGACCGTCCCGACTCCTTGCCGAGGGCTTGCGCATACAACCCGAGTGTTGCTGCAAAGGTCTTGCTCACCGACCCCAGCTCGAAGATCGTCGCCTCACTGACCGGCTCGTTCGTCTCGCGCGATGCCACCCCGTAGTTGAAAAGGAATGCCTGACCATCGACCGTCACGGTCACGGTCACGGCCACGGCCATGCCAGGCAGGCTGTGCTGCGCCATGACCGGCTTGACCGCCGCATCGACGAACTCGCGCATCGTCGCGACGTCAGGCGCCGCCGTGGCAGTCACGGTGATCAGGCAAGCTGCAAAGAGTGCAACCGCAAATGGGCCAGCAGGAAGCTCGTCGGCGCGATGCCTGCCAGCGTCGCGACCGCAAAGCGCCAGAACTCGAGCACCGTCATGCCCGCGGCATAGCTGACGAGGTCAAAGGACAGGAAGGGCAACAGCCGGCTGAAGAAGACGATACCCATGAGCGAATTCTGTGATCCGATCAAGCCAACAGAGAGGCGATCGCCGAACCACCGATCAATGGTGTCCTGGCCGACCCAGCGCCCAGTCCGGCGCCGGCGCGGCGGGGCATACTGTTTTCGATGAACAAGGCCGCCAGGCCGATAACAACGGAGACCGTCATGCCCGACACGGCGCAAACGCAAAAACTCGAACATCTGGACGCCGTCGTGGCGTTGGTGCGCCACAAGGTGGCGCCGGCCGAGCGCGACGCGGTGTCCCAGTTCGTGCCGCTGCTCTACGAACAGGTCGAACCCGAAGACCTGCTGCAGCGCACGCCCGAGGACCTGTACGGCGCCGCCCTCTCGCTGTGGCGCTTCGCGCAGCAGCGCCGCGCCGGCGCGCCCCGGCTGCGGGTCTTCAGCCCGACGGTGGCCGAGCACGGCTGGTCCTCGCGCCACACGGTGATCGAGATCGTCAACAAGGACATGCCCTTCCTCGTCGACTCGACGACGATGGAGATCAACCGCCAGGGTCTGACGCTGCACCTGATCCTGCACCCGGTGCTGGCGGTGGAGCGCGACGCCGATGGCGCGCTGCGCCAGGTGCGGGAACGCACGCCGCAGGACCACGCGCGGCTGGAATCGATGATGCACGTGGAGGTCGACCGGCAGGTCGACGCGGCAGCCCGCGCGCGGCTGGCCGAGGGCATCGAGCGCGTGCTGGGCGACGTGCGCGCCGCGGTCGACGACTGGCCGCAGATGCTGGCGCGGCTGAAGGATGTCATCGCCGAGTTGGCGGTCCTGCCGAAGTCGGTGCCCGAGACCGAGGCCGCCGAGACCCGCGCATTCCTGGGCTGGCTGGCCGACGAGAACCTGCTGCTGCTGGGTTATCGCCAGCACGACCTGGTGGACGCCGGCGGCGAGACGGGCGAAACGCTGCGCCTGGTGGCTGGCAGCGGCCTGGGCATCCTGCGCGAGCAACCCGGCCACGCGACCTCGGGCAGCTTTGCCGCGCTGCCGCCGCAGGCGCGGGCCATGGCGCACAGCCCGCTGCCGGTGGCCATCGTCACGAAGGCCAATTCGCGATCGACCGTGCACCGCTCGGGCTACACCGACTACATCGGCGTCAAGCGCTACGACGCCCAGGGCCAGGTGGCCGGCGAGCACCGCTTCCTGGGGCTGATGACCTCGAGCGCCTACGCTGAACGTGCGGCCGACACGCCGCTGGTGCGCGGCAAGCTGGCGGCCGTGATCGAGCGCGCCGAGTTCGCCCCCAGCAGCCACCTGGGCAAGGCGCTCGTGCACGTGCTCGAAAGCTACCCCCGCGACGAGCTGTTCCAGATCGACGTCGATGAGCTGCAGGAAATCTCGCTCGGCATCCTGCACCTGGGTGAGCGCCAGCGGCTGCGCCTGTTCGTGCGCCGCGACCCCTTCGAGCGCTTCATCTCGTGTCTGATCTTCGTGCCGCGCGACGCCTATTCGACCGAGTTGCGCTACCGCTTCATCGACATCCTGACGCGCACCTTCAACGGCACCGGCGCCGATTTCGACGTGCTGCTGTCAGACACCGTGCTCGCGCGCATCCACATCACCGTGCGCACCACGCCGGGCGCGGTGCCGCCCTTCGAGCGGCGCGA
>JBDTUO010000443.1:0-2918 GCA_040007675.1 Rubrivivax sp. | reverse complement strand
GCGCCGAGGCGGATGCCTCGCGCATCGGCGCGGTCGGCTACTGCATGAGCGGCCCATTCGTGATGTGGGCGGCGGCGGCGTTCCCCGACCGGCTGCGCTGCATCGCGTCGATCCACGGCGCGAACATGGCGACCGACGCGCCCGATTCACCGCACCGCATCGCGGCCCAGGTGCGCTGCGAGAGCTACTTCGCCTGTGCCGAGGTCGACCAGTGGGCGCCTCCGGCCGATATTGCCAAGCTGCAGGCCGCATTGCAGGCCGCCGACGCGCCGCACCGGCTGGAGTGGTATCCCGGGGTCGCGCACGGCTTCGTGTTCCCGCAGCGCACCGGCCTCTACGACCGCGCGGCGGCCGAGCGTCACTGGGAACGCCTGTTCGGCCTCTTCGACCGCCGGCTGAGGCAGGTGCCGCGCGCGGCACCGTCGCGCGCTTGAGAAGGTCGCTGCGCCGTCGCGCGCTGACGGGGCGGGGCGCAGGCTGAGCGCCGGCCCCGCATGGCAAGATGCACGCATGAGTTCATACGGTTTCGGGCAGGAGCGGCCATCCCCCCACGTCGATGCGCCGCACCGCCCACCGGCGCGCTACCTCGTGATCATCGACGCCGGCGGCGTGACGGTGGCCAAGATGTTCCTCGAGTCGCGCGAACTCGTCTCCGAGATCGATGCCGGCACCGAGGAGGTCACGCAGATGACGCGCGGGCTGAGCGCGCAGGCCGGCGCCCCCGGGCCCGAGTGGGACCGCGCGCTGGCCGGCCACAGCGCCGCCGAGCGGCAGGCGGCCAGGGTCTACACGCTGGACATCTGAAGAGGCGTCGTCGCGTCGCGCCGTGAGTTGGAACGCCGACCAGTACCTGAAGTTCGCCGCGCCGCGGTTGCAGCCGGCGCTCGACCTGCTGGCACGCGTCGAAGGGCTGGGCGTCGAACCCGCGCTGGCGGTCGACCTCGGCTGCGGCACCGGCAGCGCGACGCAGCGCATCGCGCAGCGCTGGCCGCGGGCCGAGGTGATCGGCGTCGACGGCAGCGCGGACATGCTCGCGCGCGCAGCCCCCGCCGGCTCGCGCGTGCGCTGGGTGCACGGCGACATCGCCCGCTGGCAGCCGCCGGCGCCGGCCGACCTGATCTTCTCGAACGCAGCGCTGCACTGGCTGCCCGACCACGCGGCATTGTTCGACCACCTGCTCGCCAACCTCGCTGCCGGCGGCGTGCTGGCGGTGCAGATGCCGTCGAACTTCGACGCCCCGTCCCACACCACGATCGGCGACACCGTGCGCGCGGGCCCGTGGCGGGCGCGGCTCGAGCCGCTGCTGCGCCCGCCTCCGGTCGCGCCGGCGGCCTGGTACCACGCCTTGCTCGCGCATCGCACCGCGGCGCTGGAGATCTGGACCACCGAGTACCTGCACCGGCTGAGCGGCGTGGTGAACCCGGTCATGGAGTGGACCAAGGGCACCTGGCTGGCGCCCTTGTTGCAGGCGCTGCCCGACGCCGCCGAGCGGCGGGCTTTCGAGCAGGACTATGCGGCGCGGGTGCGGGCCGCGTACCCGCCGGGCGCCGACGGCCACACGCTGTTCCCGTTCCGGCGCCTGTTCATCGTCGCGGTCGCCGGACCCCGCGGCTGAGCGCGCGCGGCCAGGCCCCGCCGCGCCCGCGCCGGCACGCGCCTCAGCGCTGCCGCCACTCCTTGGCCCACAGCGTCTTCAACTCGGCCGCGACCGCCGGCGGCGGGTCGCCGATCAGCGTGTCGCGCGCCTTCTGGTGCACGAGGCCCTGGACCCGCGCGCCCGGCTCGTCCCACAGCAGCACGAGGTTGTGGTCGGCGCAGTCGTGCGGCTTGCACACGGCGCCGAGCCAGTAGCGCTGGCCGCCGACGTCGACCTGGCGCAGGTTCGGCGACGGCCCGCTGGCGCTGGCGATCCACGGCTCGCGCGCCAGCGGCCCGAGCGCGGCGCGGTAGGCGGCCGGGAACCCGGGCCGCTTCAGCAGCGCGCCTATCGTCTGCTCCTCCAGCGGGATCGGTGCTCCCGCCAGCCGGTTGCGGTTCGGGTCGCAGTGGCGCAGCACCTGGCCGACGACGCCCGGTCCGAGCGGCGCCAGCGCGGCCTCGCTGCCATCGATGCGGGCAAACAGGCCCTTGGCACCGTGCGTGATCGTCAGGTTCACCGGGCCGCCCTTGGCCTGGCCCTGCACGCTGGCGGCGAAGTCCGCCACGGCCGGCGCTCCGGCCGGCGCGCTGCGGCTGGCGCGCAGCTTAGACGCCTTGACCGCGACGCCGGCACGTTCGACGTCCAGCGTGTCGTCGTACAGCCGGATCATCACCTGGCTGCGGTCGCCGCAGGCGTTGGACAGCACGCCGCCCACCTGGCGGTCGGTGACCGGGTCGAGCGCGGCGAGGACCGGAATGGCGGCGAGGGCAAGCAGCGCCGCGAGCGTCGCGGTCCCCGGCAGGCGGCACCCGGCCGGACGGTGGGCAGCAGCGTTCATCGCAGTCTCCCTCGCACCGGTCAGCCGCTGCGCGGCGTCGATTCTGCGCGGCGCGGCACGTGCGCGGGGGCTCGAAACGAGGGGGAGGCGGGCGGCCGTGGGCGCCGGTCAGCGGCCCTCGGCGGCGGCCTCCAGCGGTGCGATCAACAGCTTCTTCATCGGCATGAAGGTTTCCATCACCTGCCGGCCATGCGGTCCCGCCAGCCAGCCGGAGAGAGCAGATGGCACGACCTGCCACGACAGGCCGAAGCGGTCCTTGCACCAGCCGCACTGCTCGGTCTCCGGACGCGTCGACAACGCGGCCCACAGCCGGTCGATCTCGGCCTGCGTGTCGCAGAACACCTGGATCGAGACCGCCTCGTCGAAGTGGAACTCGGGCCCGCCGTTGAGCGCTATGTAGCGGCGCCCGGCGAGCACGAACTCGACCACGAGCACGTCGCC
>JBDTUO010000442.1:0-2925 GCA_040007675.1 Rubrivivax sp. | reverse complement strand
ACTCACTGTCGCGTCAGCACCGGTGCCAGTGCGGCCCCGGTGTGCGTGCCGGCAGCGACGATCGCCTCCGGCGTGCCTTCCGCCGCGATGCGGCCGCCCTCGGCACCGCCTTCCGGCCCGAGGTCGATCACCCAGTCGGCCTCGGCGATCACGTCCAGGTCGTGCTCGATCACGACCACGCTGTGGCCCCCGTCGACGAGCCGGTGCAGCACGCGGATCAGCCGCTCGACGTCGGCCATGTGCAGGCCGACGGTCGGTTCGTCGAACACGTAGAGCGTGCGCAGCGCGCGCTGCCCGCGCCGGCCGACGTCGTCGCGCACCTTGGCCAGCTCGGTCACCAGCTTGATGCGCTGCGCCTCGCCGCCCGACAAGGTCGGCGACGGCTGTCCGAGCGTCAGGTAGCCGAGGCCGACGTCCTTCAGCAACTGCAGCGGGTGGGCGATCGCCGGCATCGCGGCGAAGAAGTCCACCGCCTCGTCGACCTGCATCGTCAGCACCTCGCCGATGTGGCGCCCGCGCCAGGTGACCGCCAGCGTCTCCGGGTTGAAGCGCTGGCCGTGGCAGGTGTCGCAGGCCACCTTGACGTCGGGCAGGAAGCTCATCTCTATCGTGCGCACGCCCTGGCCTTCGCACGACGGGCAACGCCCCTGGCCGGTGTTGAACGAGAACCGCGCCGCCGTGTAGCCGCGCGCGCGCGCCTCCAGCGTCTCGGCGAACAGCTTGCGGATCGTGTCCCAGAAGCCGATGTAGGTGGCGGGGCAGGAGCGTGGGGTCTTGCCGATCGGGGTCTGGTCGACCTCCAGCACGCGGTCGATGTTCTCGAACCCCGCGAGCCCGGCGCAACCGCTCAGCGCCGGCAGGCGGCCGGCGGCCAGCGCCTCGCGCCCGGCTTTGCTGGCCTTCAATGCGACGACCGCGCTCACGCTGGCCAGCAGCACATCGCGCGCGAGCGTGCTCTTGCCCGAGCCGCTGACGCCCGTCACGGCGACGAGGCGCTGCAGTGGCAGCCGCACGTCGAGCGCACGCAGGTTGTGCAGCGTCGCACCGGTCACCGTCAACGCCGGCGCGTCGGGCGCCTGCAGGTCCACCGGGCGCCGTGCCTGCAGCGGGTGCACCAGTGGCCGCGCGAGGAAACGCCCGGTCACCGAGTCCGGCGCGGCCGCCAGGTCGGCGACGCTGCCCTGCGCCACCAGCGTGCCGCCGCGCCGGCCGGCGCCGGGTCCGATGTCGATCAGGTGTTCGGCGCGGCGGATCGTGTCCTCGTCGTGCTCGACGACGACCAGCGTGTTGCCGGCCGCGCCCAGCTTGGCCAGCGCGCCGAGCAGGATGCCGTTGTCGCGCGGGTGCAGGCCGATCGTCGGCTCGTCGAGCACGTAGCACACGCCCTGCAGGTGGCTGCCGAGCTGCGCCGCGAGGCGGATGCGCTGCGCCTCGCCACCCGACAGCGTTGGTGCCGCGCGGTCGAGCGTCAGGTAGCCGAGACCGACGTCCTGCAGGAACTGCAGCCGGCTGGCGATCTCCGGGATCACGTCGCGCGCGACGCCGGTCTCGCGCACGCCGAGCGTGCCCGCGTCGCGCAGCCGGTTCACCCAGCGCGCTGCGTCGGCCACCGGCCAGCGCGCGACCTCGCCGATGGTCTGGCCGTCGAAGGTGACCGCGCGCGCGGCCGGGTTCAGCCGCGTGCCCCCGCAGTCCGGGCAAGGCCGGTCGCCGATGCCTTCGACCTCGGGCTCCTCGGACGGGAACGCCTGCTCGCGGCCCCGCTCGCCGTCGTCGCGCTTCGAATCGTCGAGCGCCTTGCGCTGCTCGCGCGTCAGCGCCAGCCCGGTGCCGACGCAGCCCGGGCACCAGCCGTGTTTGCTGTTGTAGCTGAACATTCGCGGGTCCAGCTCGGGGTAGCTCGTGCTGCAGACCGGGCAGGCGCGTTTGGTCGAGAACACCGTCAGCCTGCCGATGCCGATGCCGCTGCCCGGCCCGCCGCCGTCCATGGCGGCGGCCAGGCCATCGAGCGGAGCCAGCAGGTGCGCGACGCCGCGGCCGAGTTCCAGCGTGCGCGCGAGCAGCGCGCGCAGTTCGCCCTCGCGCTCGGGCGCGAGCACGAGGTCGCCGACCGGCAGCTCGATCGTGTGTTCCTTGAACCGGTCCAGACGGGGGAACGGGCTGAGGCCGATGAACTCGCCGTCCACCCGCAGGTGGGTGTGGCCACGCGCCTTGGCCCACTTCGCGAGGTCGGTGTAGACGCCCTTGCGCGCGATGACCAGCGGCGCCAGCAAGCCGACGTGCTGACCGGCGTGCTCGCGCAGCAGCTGCGCGGCGATGCTCTCGGCGCTCTGCGCACGCACCGGCGCGCCGTCCTTGACGCAATGCTGCAGGCCCAGCTTGACCCACAGCAGGCGCAGGAAGTGCCACACCTCGGTGGCGGTCGCGACCGTGCTCTTGCGCCCGCCGCGCGACAGCCGCTGCTCGATCGCGACCGTCGGCGGGATGCCGTACACCGCGTCGACCTCGGGCCGGCCGGCCGGCTGCACGATGCTGCGCGCGTAGGCGTTGAGGCTTTCGAGGTAGCGCCGCTGGCCCTCGTTGAACAGGATGTCGAACGCGAGCGTGCTCTTGCCGGACCCGCTGACCCCCGTGACGACGTTGAACTTGCCGCGCGGGATGTCGACCGACAGGCCCTTCAGGTTGTGCTCGTGCGCGTTGACGATGCGGATGTGCTCGTCGACCGCGCGCCGGCGCGTGCGCAGCACCTGTTGCAACGGAGCGCCCTCTTCGACCCGGTGCACCGTCGTGCCGCCGAGCCCGAGCGTGGTCTCGTACTCGCGCAGCGCGCGCGCGGTGTGCGAGTCCGGGTGCTGCTTCAGGTCTTCCGGCGTGCCGGTGGCGATCACGCGGCCGCCGCCTTCGCCGCCCTCGGGGCCGAGGTCG
>JBDTUO010000441.1:0-2936 GCA_040007675.1 Rubrivivax sp. | reverse complement strand
ACGAGGTGCGTGAGGCCCTCAGCGCCATCGGCGTGCAGGGCATCACGGTGACCGAAGTCAAGGGCTTCGGCCGCCAGAAGGGCCACACCGAGCTGTACCGCGGTGCGGAGTACGTCGTCGACTTTCTGCCGAAGGTCAAGATCGAGGCCGCGGTCGACGAGGCGATCCTCGACCGCGTGGTCGAAGCGATCGAGACGGCCGCTCGCACCGGCAAGATCGGCGACGGCAAGATCTTCGTCAGCGACCTGCTGCAGGTCGTCCGCATCCGCACCGGCGAGACCGGCAAGGACGCGCTCTGACGCGTCGTCCCACAGAGAACACACCCATGAAAAAGCTGATCCTGATGTGGGCCCTGGGCATTGCTGCCCTGGGTCTGAGCACGGGGGCACTGGCGCAGGACGCCGCCTCCGCCCCGATCGCCGCCGAAGCCGCATCGGCCGCGATGGCCGTGGCAGCCCCGGCCGCGTCTGTCGCGCCTATCGCGCCTATCGCGCCTAGCGCGCCCGAGGCTGCGGCGTCGGCCGCACCGACCGTCGACAAGGGTGACGTGGCGTGGATGATGACGTCCACGCTGCTCGTGATCTTCATGGCCGTGCCCGGCCTGGCGCTGTTCTACGGCGGCCTGGTGCGCAGCAAGAACATGCTGTCGGTGCTGATGCAGGTGCTGGTGGTGTTCTCGCTGATCTGCGTGCTGTGGGCCGTCTACGGCTACAGCCTGGCGTTCGGCGGCGAGGGACTCATCATCGCGGACCTCGGCAAGCTGTTCCTCGCCGGCGTCACGACGGACAGCCTCGCGGACACCTTCACCGCGAACGTCAAGCTGCCGGAATACGTGTTCATCGCCTTCCAGGCCACGTTCGCCGGCATCACCTGCGCGCTGATCGTCGGCAGCTTCGCCGAGCGCATGAAGTTCAGCGCCGTGCTGCTGTTCTGCGCGCTGTGGTTCACGTTCTGCTACCTGCCGATCGCGCACATGGTCTGGGGCGCCGGCGGCTACCTGCTCGACAAGGGCGCGCTCGACTTCGCGGGCGGCACGGTCGTGCACATCAACGCTGGCGTCGCCGGCCTGGTGGGGGCTTTCGTGCTCGGCAAGCGCATCGGCTACGGCAAGGAGTCGATGGCGCCGCACAGCCTGACGCTGACGATGGTCGGCGCCTGCATGCTGTGGGTCGGCTGGTTCGGCTTCAACGCCGGCTCCAACCTCGAGTCCAACAGCGGCGCCGCGCTCGCCTTCATCAATACGCTGCTGGCCACGGCCGCGGCGGTGCTGGCCTGGAGCATCGGCGAAGCGCTGAGCAAGGGCAAGGCGTCGATGCTCGGCGCCGCGTCGGGCGCCGTCGCCGGCCTGGTGGCGATCACGCCGGCCTGCGGCACGGTCGGCCCGATGGGCAGCATCGTAATCGGTCTGGCGGCCGGCTTCGTCTGCCTGTGGGGCGTCAACGGCCTCAAGCGCATGCTGGGCGCCGACGACTCGCTCGACGTCTTCGGCGTGCACGGCGTCGGCGGCATCCTCGGGGCCCTGCTGACCGGGGTGTTCTCGGCCGCGTCGCTCGGCGGCGTCAAGGGCGACGATTACTCGATCGGCAGCCAGCTCCTGATCCAGGCCGAGGGGGTGCTGATCACGATCGTCTGGTCGGCGGTCGTCGCGTTCCTCGCGTACAAGATCGTCGACATGGCGATCGGACTGCGCGTGAGCGAGGAGTCCGAGCGCGAAGGCCTGGACATCGCAGCCCACGGCGAGACCGCGTACCACAACTGACGGGGCGCCACGGCGCCAGCGTCAGGGGCCGCCTTCGGGCGGCCCTCGTCGTTCGTAGAATGCATCTCCCGTCCGCCGGAGCAAGACTGCATGGTCCCGCACCTCATCACCGCGCTCACCGGCCCGATCAACGAGCTCGAGCAGCGCGTCCTGGAATCGATGCCGGCGATCGAACGCTGGTACCGGCTCGAGTGGATGGAGCACACGCCGCCGTTCTACTGCTCGGTCGACCTGCGCAACGCGGGTTTCAAGCTGGCGCCGGTGGACACCAACCTGTACCCCGGCGGCTTCAACAATCTGACCGAGGAGATGCTGCCGCTGGCGGTGCAGGCGGCGATGGCGGCGATCGAGAAGATCTGCCCAGAAGCCAAGAACCTGCTGCTGCTGCCCGAGAAACACACGCGCAACCCGTTCTACCTGATGAACGTGCAGCGCCTGATGCAGATCTTCACGCAGGCGGGCCTGAACGTACGGCTCGGCTCGCTCGACCCCGACGCCAGCGCGCCGACGCAGCTGCCGCTGCCGGACGGCAGCGCGCTCACCGTCGAGCCGCTGCTGCGAACCCGCGGCCGGCTCGGGCTGAAGGACTTCGACCCCTGCACGATCCTGCTGAACAACGACCTCTCGGCCGGCGTGCCGCAGGTGCTCGAGGGCCTGCACGAGCAATACCTGCTGCCACCGCTGCATGCCGGCTGGACGGTGCGCCGCAAGAGCCTGCACTTCCGCAGCTACGAGGAAGTGGCCAAGAAGTTCGCCAAGCTGCTCGGCATGGACCCGTGGCTGATCAACCCGCTGTTCGGCCAGTGCGGACAGGTCAGCTTTGCCGGCAGCGAAGGGCTGGACTGCGTGCAGAGCAACGTCGATGCCTTGCTCGGCAAGATCCGGCGCAAGTACAAGGAGTACGGCATCAACGAAAAGCCGTTCGTCGTCGTCAAGGCCGACAACGGCACCTATGGCATGGGCGTCATGACCGTGCGCGACGCCAAGGAACTGACCGAGCTGAACCGGCGCACGCGCAACAAGATGAGCGTCATCAAGGACGGCCAGGAGGTGAGCGAGGTCATCATCCAGGAAGGGGTGCTGACGAACGAGCGCGTCAACGACGCGGTCGCCGAGCCGGTCGTCTACATGATCGACCGCTACGTCGTCGGCGGTTTTTACCGCGTGCACGCCGAAC
>JBDTUO010000440.1:0-2937 GCA_040007675.1 Rubrivivax sp. | reverse complement strand
TGCCAGCCGCCGTTGTTGCTCGCCAGGTCGTAGTCGTTGAGCTTCTCGGCGAACCACGCCTCGCCGCGCCGCCAGTCGATGCCGAGGTCCTTGGTGAGGAAACTCGCGACGACCATGCGCAGCCGGTTGTGCATGTAGCCGGTGTCGACGATCTGCCGGATCGCGGCGTCGACCAGCGGGTAGCCGGTGCGCGCCTCGCACCAGGCGGCGAAGTGCGCGTCGGCGGTCTTGCCGTGTTCCCAGCGGATGCGCTCGCAGGCCGGGCGGAACGGGTGGTCCACGACCTGCGGGTGGTGGTGCAGCACCTGGTGGTAGAAGTCGCGCCAGATCAGCTCGGACAGCCAGACTTCGGCACCGCGCGAGCCGGCGACCATGCGCTCGTGCGCTTCGCGTGCCAGGCGCCGGATCGACACGGTGCCGAAGCGCAGGTGCACGCCCAGGTAGCTCGGCCCCTTGACGGCGGGGAAGTCGCGGGTCTCGTGGTAGCGGTCGATGCGCTCGAGAAAGTCCAGCAGCAGCTCCTCGCCGCCGGCCGGGCCGCTCGGCAGCCGCAGCGCGTGCAGATTGCTCGGCTCGAAGCCGAGTTCGGCCAGCGACGGCACGCCGGCTTCGCCGGCCGGCCGCGCGGCCAGTGCCCCGGCGTGGCGGGCGACCGGATAGGCCTGCAGGAAATACGGCTCCAGCCGTTTCAGCCAGGCGTTGCGGTACGGCGTGAAGCTGCCGAACGGGGAGCCCGCCGCCGTCAGCACCTCGCGGCGCTCGAACACCACATGGTCCTTGCAGGTGTGCAGCGCGATGCCCGCGTCCGCCAGCCGGCCGCGCACCTGGGCGTCGCGCGCCAGCGCCGCGGGTTCGTCGTCGTGGCTCGCATGCACGGCCTGCACCTGCAGCGCGCGGGCCAGCGCCGGAATCTGATCGACCGCCAGACCGTGGCGCACGATCAGGCGGGCGTCGTCGACGCCGTGCGAGGCCGCGAGTGCGCGCAGCGCGCCGTCGACGCCGACCAGGCTGTCGCGGATGAACGCCACGCGCCGGTCGGCACGCGGCAGCGGGTCGAGGATCGCGCGGTCGAACACGAAGGCGCACCAGACCTGGCGTGCACTGCGCAGCGCGTGGTACAGCGCCGCGTGGTCGTCGACCCGCAGATCGCGCCGCAACCAGACCAGCGCGCGGTCGACCTTCGGTGGGTGCGGTGGGTGGACGGCGGTCATCGCAGGGGCGGAGTGTGCCGCGGGACTAAGATCGCTGCATGGCCGCCGCGAAAGGGTCGGGTTCGATCAGCCTGACCAACCAGTTCCTGATCGCCATGCCGGGCATGGCCGACGACACCTTTGCCGGGTCGGTGGTCTACCTGTGCGAGCACAGCGAGAAGGGCGCGCTCGGCCTGGTGATCAACAAGCCGATCGACATCAAGCTGCGCAAGCTGTTCGAGAAAGTCGAACTGTCGCTCGACCGCGAGGACCTGGCAGAGTTGCCGGTCTACTTCGGCGGGCCGGTGCAGACCGAGCGCGGCTTCGTGCTGCACGAAGGCCAGGGCGATCCGGCGCCGTACAGCTCGACGATGTCGATCCCCGGCGGTGGCCTGGAGATGACGACGAGCAAGGACGTGCTGGAGGCGCTGTCGAGCGGAGCAGGGCCGAAGCGGCTGCTCGTGACGCTCGGCTGCAGCGGCTGGTCCGCGGGCCAGCTCGAGGACGAGCTCAGCCGCAACGGCTGGCTCACGGTCGACGCCGATCCGGCGGTGATCTTCGACACCCCGATCGAGCAGCGCTACGAGCGTGCGGTGTCGCTGCTCGGCTTCGACCCCGGCATGCTGAGCCAGCAGGCGGGGCACGCATGACGGGCGAGCCCGCCGCTGCTGCCCCGTCCGATCCCCCCCCGCCTTCCTGTTCGCCGGCACCGCCGCGCTCCTTTCTGGCCTTCGACTACGGCACGCGGCGGGTCGGCGTCGCGGTCGGCGGCACGCGGCCCGATCGTGCGACGCCGCTGCAGACGGTGGCCTGCGAAGGCGCCCGCCGCTTTGCCGTGATCGAGGCGCTGATCCGGGAGTGGCGACCCGATGCGCTGATCGTCGGGGTGCCGTTCCACCCCGACGGCGCGCCGCACGACAATACGGCGCGCGCCCGCCGCTTCGCCCACCAGTTGCACGGCCGCTTTGCCTTGCCGGTGCACGAAGTCGACGAACGCTGGACGACGACGTCGGCGCGCGCCGACGGCGCCGCCGATCTCGACGCCGCCGCAGCGGCGCTGATCCTGGAGCAGTTCCTGAGGGAGGATCGAGCATGAACCTGGCGCTCGACGCCGAGGCCTTGTACGCCCAGTTGCGCGACGGCGTCGGCGCGCTGCTGACACCGACCACGCAGCTGGTCGGCATCTGGTCCGGCGGCGCCTGGCTCGCGCGCCGGCTGCACGCCGACCTCGGCCGGCCCGGCGCCGTCGGCACGATCTCGAGCCGCATGCATCGAGACGACTTCGGCGAGCGCGGCCTGGCCGCGGGCGACGACGCCACCACGCTGCCGTTCGTGATAGACGGCGCCGACATCCTGCTGATCGACGACGTGCTGCAGACCGGGCGCACGATCCGCGCGGTCGTCAACGAGCTGTACGACTACGGGCGCCCGGCGCGCGTGCGGCTGGCGGTGCTGGTGGACCGCGGCGGCCGCGAGCTGCCGGTCGCGGCCGGGCTCGCGGCGGCGACGGTGCAGCTGCCGCCCGGGCAGACGCTGCGCCTGGCCCAGGCCGACCGCGGCCGCTTCACCTTCGACCTGCAGGCGCGGGGCTGACGATGCTGTCGCGCCGCAACCCGCAACTCAACCGCCACGGCGAGCTGATTCACCTGCTGTCGATCGAAGGGCTGCCGCCGGCGGTGCTGACGCAGATCCTCGACACCGCCGGCAGCTTCCTGAGCGTCAATGAGCGCGACGTCAAGAAGGTGCC
>JBDTUO010000439.1:0-2948 GCA_040007675.1 Rubrivivax sp. | reverse complement strand
GCGTCCTGATGGCGCCGCCTGCATAAGTGCAAAACAGCACGGCGCACCCCACTAGCGGCTGGCCGCTGCTGCAGCACCTGGCCCGCGGGCCAGGTGCATCAGCGTCGCTGCATAGACCGGAGCCGTGGGCTCGTGCATGAAGTAGACGTGCGTGTCGCGCCAGCGCGTCGCCGCGATGCGCTCGACCCAGCGCGCGAGGTCGGCCTCGTCGTACGACTCCAGCCGCAGGCGCAGGTAGCCCCAGGGCGCCGTCTCGACCAGCGGCGGCGGCGTCGCGTCTTCGCGCTCGGACAGGCACAGCGCGGCCCCGGCCCCTCGCAGCGCCTCGTAGACCTCGTCGTCGAACCAGCTGTCATGGCGAAACTCGAAGGCGGCGCCATGCCCGGCCGGCAGCAGCGCCAGGAACGCAGTCAGGCGAGGCAGGTCCTTGGCCAGGTTCGGCGGCAACTGGAACAGCACCGGGCCGCGCTTGTCGCCCAGCGCGTCGAGGTTGCGGTAAAGGTAGCCCAGCGCCTCCGCTGCGCTCTCGGCCTTCAGCCGCGCGATGTGGGTGATGCGGCGCGAGGCCTTGATCGCGAAGCGGAACGACGCCGGCACCGTCTCGGCCCAGTGCGCGACCACCTCGGACTTCGGCATCCGGTAGAAGGTGTTGTTGATCTCCACCGTCGGCAGGCGCTCGGCATAGTGCGCCAGCATCCCCTCAGGTTTGACGTCCGACGGATAGAAGCTGCCCTTCCATTCCTTGAAGGCGTAGCCGCTTGCTCCCGCCCAGAGTGTCGATTCCATGCCTGTCTCGTTTTCCGCCTGGCCGCGCCCATCGTCGCGCCAAAACCGCGGCGCGCCAAGTGCCGCACCCCGGTCGCCGCGGGCACGGCAGGGTCAGCGTCGAGCGTGCCGAGGGTGCCGAACGCGCCGGAGGTGATCGAGGTCGGAGTCGCTCAAGCGGCCGGCGAACGTGAGCACGCCGATCGCCCCGGCGGCGCCGACCCCTGCGCCACCACCCACGACGTGCCACGCGAGCCAGGCCGCCAGCGGCCACAGCAGCAACGCCGGGGCCGCGGAGACCACCGCGTTGGTCAACGGCCCGCGAAACCAGACGTCTGAGCTGCCGAGCGCCACCTGTCCATCCGCGCGGCTGGAGCCAGTCCGCACCGAATGCAGGCGGACGCGACCGCGTCCGGTGAAGAGGATCGAGGTCGACGCGTGCGCCAGCTCGTGCAGGTACGCCGGCAGCAGCGTCAGCAATCTGGCCAGGGCCTGGGTCACCGGGCGTTCGGTCGCGGCGGCGACCGCCGACGCGCGCAGCAGCAGCCAGTAGACGCCGACGCCCACGCCGAGTGGCGCGAGCAGTCCGCCCACCGACATCGCCGCCCCTCAGCGCCGCCGCGGCGGCAACGCGTGGCGCACGACGACGGCCAGGGAGTCGTGCACGACGCGCAGCGCATCGATGGCAGGCAGCACGATCAAGCCGACCGGCACCCAGTACGTCGCTTTCACGGCGACGACGAGCGGGGTCTTCATCAGCGGCTTCATGGGTGGCGCGGCGGGCGACGGCAGCACGATGCGTGCCGGCACAGCGTACGGCGCCACGCCCCCCTCAAAACCCGGAAAAGCGGCCGGACCCGGTGCCACGCCGCGCCGCGCCGGCACTTCTGCACGGCGCCAGGCACGCTGATGGCCCCCGCGACGGCGCACGCAGCGACCGCAGGGCGGCGCGATCGGGACACGAAACGCGCGTGCGGGGCCAGAATCGACCCGCGCTGCCGCGAGCCGGCGAGCAGGAGGCCACGATGCAAGCACCCGTGTTGTCGACCTTGACGGTGGATGCCGCGCACGCGGTATCGGCGCTGCTGCAGCGGCCCGCGGCGCCGCCGCGCGCGTGCCTCGTGTTCGCGCACGGGGCTGGCGCCGGCATGCACCACACGTTCATGCAGGCGTCTGCCGATGGCCTGGCCGAGCGCGGCATCGCGACGCTGCGCTACCAGTTTCCGTCGATGGAACGCGGCAGCCGGCGCCCGGATCCGCCCGCACTGGCCCACGCAGCCGTGCGCGCCGCCGTCGCCGACGCCGCGCGCCGGTTGCCCGGTGCGGCGCTGTTGGCCGGAGGCAAGTCGTTCGGCGGCCGCATGACGTCACAGGCGCAGGCCCGGCAGCCGTTGGCGGGGGTTGCCGGCCTCGTCTTCTTCGGCTTCCCGCTGCACCCGGCCGGGCAGCCCGGCGACGAACGCGCGGCGCACCTCGCGCAGGTCGGCTGCCCGATGCTGTTCCTGCAGGGCACGCGCGACGCGCTGGCGGAACCGACACTGATGCGCGCGGCGATCGGGCGCCTCGGCCCACGCGCCACCGCAGAATGGATCACCGACGCCGACCACGCGTTCCACGTGCGAGCCAAGAGCGGCCGCACCGACGCCGAGGTGTTGAACGGCATGCTCGACGTCGTCGTGCGCTGGATCGAGCGCGCCGTCCCGGCCTGAATCGGCGGCGGCCCCGGCGCGACGGCCGATCGATCCGGACCACTGCCAGACTCAGGCGCGGGCAGAATCTCCGCGATGCTTCAATCCTGGCCACGATCGGCGCCCTGGCTGCTTGCCTGGGCGGGCATGGCGCTGGCCGGATCGTTGGCGCTGCTGCGCTGGGACATCGCACAACGTCGCGAAGCCTTCCGCAACGATGCTCGAATCGTCCATCGCCTGCTCAGCCAGCGTGCGGTACAGCAGGAGGCGATCCTGGCGACGCTGGTGCTGCTCGACTCTGCGGCCGGCGCCAGCAGCCGTCCTGAGTCGCGTCTGCCCGCGGTGTACCCCCAGGTGCTCGCGGTGCTGCGCCGCGATGGCGCTGAGCGCTGGCCGGACGCGGCACTGCAGGCGAGTGAGGATCACTCACGTGGCGCCGGCCGCGCCGCGCTCGGACCCATAGACGCCTCGAGCGGCCAGTACACCCTGGTGCGT
>JBDTUO010000438.1:0-2956 GCA_040007675.1 Rubrivivax sp. | reverse complement strand
CGAGCCAGACGACGTCGACGAAGTGCCAGTACCAGGCGGCGCCCTCGAAGCCGAAATGCCGCTGCGGCGTGAAGTGGCCCTTCATCAGGCGCAGCGTGATGAACAGCAGCATCAGCATGCCGACGAACACGTGGAAGCCGTGGAAGCCGGTCAGCATGAAGAAGGTCGAACCAAAGACGCCGGAGCTGAGTTTCAGGTTCAGGTCCTGGTACGCGTGGGTGTATTCGTAGGCCTGAACCAGGATGAAGCTGGCGCCGAGCAGCACCGTGACCCACATCCAGAAGATCGTCTTGGTCCGGCGCCCCGCGAGCAGCGCGTGGTGCGCGATCGTCAGCGTGACGCCGGAACTCAGCAGCAGCGCCGTGTTGATCGTCGGCAGCGGCCACGGGCCGATGGTCGTGAAGGGTTCGACGGTGCCCGCCGGCGACGCGGTACCCCCGCCGGTGCTGGGCCACACCGCCTTGAAGTCCGGCCACAGGATCTGGTGCTCGAGGTCGCCGAGCGTCGGCACCGAGTGCACCCGCGCCCAGTACAGCGCGCCGAAGAACGCGCTGAAGAACATCACCTCCGAGAAGATGAACCAGCTCATGCTCCAGCGGAAGCTGACGTCGACGTGGTTCGAGTACAGCCCGCCTTCGCTCTCCGAGATCGCCTGCCGGAACCACTGGAACAGCACCGACAGCCAGACCACGAGCCCGGTCATCAGCAGGTAGGCACCCCAGCCGTGGCCGTTGATCCACTGCGCCGCGCCGAAGAAGACGGCGAACAGGCCGAGCGCGACCAGCACCGGGTGGCGTGAGGGATTCGGAATGAAATAGTACGGGGTGGTGCCCGCGGGGGTCGTGGCCGACATGGAAGTGCTTCTCCTCGGAACCGGTCGCTGGAGGGTGGATCGAATGGGGTGAATCGACGAATCTGACGGGTCAGGTGGCCACGCCGCTGGCGACCACCCATTGCACGAAGAGCACGATGCCCAGCACGAACAGCAGCGCCCCGAGCACGCCGGCGAGGATCACGTGCACGGGATTCAAGCGCTGGGTGTCCTGCTGGTAACCGTCGTTGCGGCGCAGCCCGATGAAGGACCAGGCGACGGCCTTGACCGTCTGCAGGAACGACAGCGGCCGCCCCGCGGCCTCGCGCAGACCTTCGCTCACGATGCCGCTCCCGCCACCGGCGACGCCGGAGCGCGGGCCGTACCGGCGGGCGCCTGTGGCACCTTGCCGCCGACCTCGAAGAAGGTGTACGACAGCGTGATGGTGGTGATGTCGCGCGGCAGCTTGGGGTCGACGACGAAGACGACCGGCCAGCGCTTGCTCTCGCCCGGCGCCAGCACGTGCTCGCTGAAGCAGAAGCACTCGAGCTTGTTGAAGTAGGGCCCCGCCTGGCCGGGCGCGAAGCTCGGGATCGCCTGCGCGGCCATGGTCCGGTCCTGAATGTTGCGGAACTCGTAGATCACCGTCATCAACTCGCCCGGGTGCACCTGCAACGACGCCACGGCGGGCTTGAAATGCCACGGGCCGCGCGCGTTGGCATCGAACTCGACCGTGATCGTGCGGCTCGCGTCGACCTGCGTGTTCGCCCCGGCCGCGCCGGCACGCGAGCCCCCGAGCCAGCCCTGCGACACCCGCTGCTCCGACTGCGCCAGCACGTTGATGCCGAGCGCGTCGCAGATCGCGCGATACATCGGCACCAGCGCATAGCCGAAGCCGAACATCAGCACTGCGATGACCAGCAACTTGCGCAGCAGGCCGCGGTTGCCGGTCGGGTCGTCAGCAGAACGGTTGTCGGTCGCCATCGTTGTGGGGCAGATTCAGCCGTGCCCGGTGAGCGCGATCTTGACCACGAAGCCGAGCGCGAACACCAGTGCCAGCGACGCCAGGATCAGCGCCAACCGCACGTTGGCCTTGCGTCGACGCTCGTCCATTGCGATTCGCCGCTCAGCCGATCACCCGCGTCGCCGTCGCATCGAGCTTGGGCGGGGTTTCGAAGGTGTGCCAGGGCGCCGGCGACGGCACCTCCCACTCCAGGCCTTCGGCGCCGCGGCCGTCGGGGTCGTTCCAGGGCCGTTGTGGTGCCTTCTCGCCCTTGCCGCGCATCATCGGCAGCGCCACGAAGAAGAAGAAATAGACCTGCATCACGCCGAAGCCGAAACCACCAATCGACGCCAGCATGTTGAAGTCGGCGAACTGCATCGGGTAGTCCGCATAGCGACGCGGCATGCCGGCCAGGCCGAGGAAGTGCATCGGGAAGAAGGTGACGTTGAAGAAGATCAACGAACCCCAGAAGTGGATCTTGCCGTGCATCTCCGCGTACATCACGCCAGTCCACTTCGGTGCCCAGAAGTAGTAGCCCGCGAAGATGCCGAACAGCGAACCGGCCACCAGCACGTAGTGGAAGTGGGCCACCACGTAGTAGGTGTCCTGGAGCTGGATGTCGATCGGCGCCATCGCCAGGATCAAGCCGGTGAAGCCCCCGAGCGTGAAGACGAACAGGAACCCGACCGCCCACAGCATCGGGGTCTCGAAGGTCATCTCGCCGCGCCACATCGTGGCCAGCCAGTTGAAGATCTTCACGCCGGTCGGCACCGCGATCAGCATCGTCGCGTACATGAAGAACAACTGGCCCGTGACCGGCATGCCGGTCGTGTACATGTGGTGCGCCCAGACGATGAACGACAGGATGGCGATCGACGATGTCGCGTACACCATCGACGCGTAGCCGAACAGCCGCTTGCGCGCGAACGCCGGGATGATCGCGCTGACGATCCCGAACGCCGGCAGGATCATGATGTAGACCTCGGGGTGGCCGAAGAACCAGAAGATGTGCTGGTACATCACCGGGTCGCCGCCGCCGGCGGGGTTGAAGAAGCTGGTGCCGAAGTGGCGATCGGTCAGCGTCATCGTGATCGCGCCGGCGAGCACCGGCATCACCGCGATCAGCAGGTAGGCGGTGATCA
>JBDTUO010000437.1:0-2964 GCA_040007675.1 Rubrivivax sp. | reverse complement strand
GGGCGCCCGCGGCCGCCGCTCCGGCGTAGAGCAGGGCCGCGGTGGTGAACGCCCCCACGCCGGCACCAAAACGCTGCACCAGCGGCGTGCTCACGCCGAACAACACGGCTGCGAGCAGCGCCAGCAGGCCACCGCGCAGCGCGGGCATGGAGGCAGCGGTGGGCATGGTTTCGGGCGCGCGGTCCTACGGAATCGTGCAGCGCCGGAGCGCGGCATTGACGCGTGGTGCGCGCAGGCCGGGCGCGGCCACGGGCAGGACCGGGTTCGTCATCACGCCATTCTCCATCTGGATCGCGGCGCCCGCGTTCGGTAGCTCGGCCGTCGGCGACGCCGGGTGTACCCTCCATCGACCCCCAATGCAAGCAGGAGCCCCATGGCATACAACCGCGTCCAGGTCCGTGCATTCCTCAGCGCCTCGGAGATCAGCCTGTTCGAGGAGAGTCTCGACGCCAGTTGCAGGACGCTCGGTTCGGCCGACCTTCACCGGCGTCTGAAGCGCACGCGAACGCTGCGCGACAAGGCGCGCGACCTGCTGCAACGCCAGAAGCTGAGCACGCGGGCCCGCACCGGAAGCAAGAGCGGCACGAGCGGCCAGGCGAACGAGCGCACCGCCCGGAAGCTGTCCGCGCTGGAACAGACGCTGACGCGGTTCGAGGCCGAGGTGGCACGCCGGGAATCGGCGTCGTCGAAGCCGTCGCGGGCAGCACGCAAGGCGACGCCGCAGCCCGCGTCGAAGCCTGCACCGACGGCCCGACGCGCGCCCGCGAAGCGGGCCGCCACGACCGCGGTGGCGGCAAAGAAGACGACCCGCAAGCGCCCTGCAGCGGTTGTGTTGCGCGCGGCGCTCGACAAGAAGCAGGCCGGCGACGACGGCGCAGCCGCCGGTCCGAACGTGGCGCGCAGTGCGAAGGCGCCCGCGCGGTCGGGAGAACCGTCGGGCGAGCAGAACGCCAGCGGCGGCGTGCAGCCCACCTCACCGTCGACGCGTGCGCGTGCCGTGGCCTTGAGGCTGGCCGATGCGAACCTCTCCCGCACACTGGGCTACACCAGCACGCAGGTGCGCCGCGGGCAGGCCAAACGCGACCACAAGGGTTGACCGGCGCGGGCGCCAGCACACGCGTTCCCGGGCCGGAGGGCAGCCTGCGGGCGCTGAACCGATGACGCACTTCCGCCTGCTCGCCCTCGTGGTCTGCCTGGGCGCGCTGCTCGCGCATCCCGCTGCGGCGCAGGAGGGCGCGCCGACGCTGCCGCCCGACGTCACGACTGCCCCCATCGCGACCCAGACGAGCGACGCCGAGAGCCGCGACATCGCGCAGCGCATCCGCACCATCTATTCCGAGCTCGAACCGCTGCGGGCGGTGCAGGTGCGCGTGTCGGCCGGCGTCGTCACGCTGAGCGGCGCCGTGCCGGGCGCCGACGACATCCGGCGGGCGGAAACGATCGCAGCGCGCGTCAGCGGCGTCGTCACGGTGCAGAACGACCTCCAGCGCAACCTCGACCTGGGCACCAACCTCAGGCCGACCCTGGGCCAGTTCAAGACCGATCTGAAGGGGCTGGTGCGCGCGCTGCCGCTGGTGGGGGTCGCGCTGGGGATCGGCGTGCTGATCGTGCTGATCGGCTATCTGCTGGCATCGATCGACCGCCTCTGGCGCTGGCTCACGCCGAACCCGTTCCTCGCCGGCATCGCAGCCACTTTCGTGCGCTTCGTGGCGATCGTGCTGGGCCTCGTCGCGGCGCTGCAGGTGCTCGGCGCCACCGCGCTGCTCGGCGGTGTGCTGGGCGGCGCCGGGGTGATCGGCATCGCGCTCGGGTTCGCCGTGCGCGACACCGTGGACAACTACGTCTCGAGCCTGATGCTCAGCCTGCGGCAGCCGTTTCGCGCCAACGACCACGTCGTGATCGAGGGCCACGAAGGGCGCGTGATCCGCCTGACCTCGCGCGCCACGGTGCTGATGACGCTCGACGGCAACCACGTCCGCATCCCCAACTCGATCGTCTTCAAGTCGGTGATCCTGAACTACACGCGCAACACCCAGCGCCGCTTCTCGTTCGACCTCGGTGTCGATGCCGGCGACGACCCGGTCGACGGCATGGCCGTCGGGCTGGCCGCAGTCAATGCGCTGGCGTTCGTGCTGAATGCACCGCCAGCGACCGCGGTGATTCAGGAAGTGGGCGACTCCAACATCGTGCTGCGCTTCCACGGCTGGATCGACCAGGGCCGCACCGACTTCGCGAAGGGCCGCAGCCTCGCCATTGCGGCGACGAAATCGGCACTGGAGGCCGCGGGTTTCGCGCTGCCGGAGCCGATCTACCGCTTGCGCTTCGACGACACCCCGTCCATGCCCTTGCGCGACCTGGCACCGCCTGCCGGCGGTGCCACCCGCGAACGTCGGCAGCCGAAGGCCGTCGCGACGGCGACGATCGACGACACCCGACCCGACACCCACATCGAGGAGCTGGTGGCCGAAGAGCGTCGCGCGACCCCCGGCAAGAGCGACCTGCTCGACAGCACCAAGCCGATCGAGTGAATCGCGCTCACCCCGACGCGGCAGAATCGTCCCCATCGGGGCGGGCGCAGTCGCCCTCGACAGACGCTGCCGGCGCCGCTGCGCTTGACGGTCTCGGCGCTGGGGAAGCTCCTCCCCGCGCGGCGTCGCGCGGCGCCTCAGCGAGTGATCTTCGCCGCCTCCGCCTCCATGCGCGTGACGAGCTGGTCGAGCTGGTCGATGACCGCCTGCACGGTCGCGCGCTGCGTCAGGTCGACCCCGGCCTTCTTCAGCTGCTCCATCGGCGGCGCGTTGCCGCCGGCGGACAGCAGCGTCAGGTAGCGCGTGGTTGCGGCCTGGCGTGACGCGGCGTCGCCGGTCGTGATCGCGTTGAAGAGCTGCGCCGACGACGCGAAGCAGGTCGCGTACTGGTAGACGTAGTACGGCGACTGGTAGAAGTGCGGGATGCGCGCCCAGG
>JBDTUO010000436.1:0-2966 GCA_040007675.1 Rubrivivax sp. | reverse complement strand
AGGCCGGCGCATACACCGCGCGCTCGCGCTTCGGACCCGGCACCCAGGCCCATGATCCATTGATGTTGGCCCAGCGGCCGTAGTGCGAAACGGCGTAGCCCCAGGGCGCGTCGTCGACCCAGGTCCAGCCCCAGGGGTCGACCCAGGACCAGTGGCCATCGCGGTACGGCGTCCAGCCGCTGGCGACCCGATTGGGCACCCACACGTTGCCGTAGTTCGCATCGACACGCCAGGTGCCATTGGCGTCGAGGTCTTCGTAGCCGACCACTTCGTATGAGACATAGCGCGCCGACACCGAACGGTCAACGCGGCGTTCGCGCTCGCGCGACCAGCGGTCGAGATCGTCGTCACGCTGGGCGGTCAGCGATTCATAGTCGGACAGGTCGGTGCCGTAGAAGCGGTATCCGCGGCGCGAGTCGACGGTGTAGGAAGCGCCTTCGCCGTAGACCTCAGCAGCACCGCTCCGCACCGAAACCGCGGTCGCGTCGTCGTGGGGGTCGACGTCGATGCGGTAGTTGCCGATGCGGCGCACCGTGAACGCCAGGTTGGGGGTTGCCACCTCAAAGGCCTGCCGCGACCCCACGCTGCGCACGCGAACGCGCAGCGTGCCCTGGGACAGCTGCACCTGGGCGATGCGGTCGTCGAGGTTGAGCAGTACCAGGCTTGTCGACGGGCCCATGCGGATGGCCGCGCCGCCGATCTGCACTTCCGCGCGCGAATTCGCATCGGTCCACAGGCGGTCTCCCGTGGTGAGCGGCCGATTGACTGCCGCGCGCACCCAACCGGGGTGGCCGGCCGGGGAGAAGCTCACCGTGCCGCTGACGAAAGCCATGCGGGCCGCTCGCGAGGGCGGTTCGGCAGCAGCCAGGCCGGAAAAGGCCAGGCACAGCACGCCTGCGAGCGAGCACAAGGACCGGTGAAATCGTGAGCGAGCCATGAGAGCGCCTTTCAGAAAATCACAGCCCGGCCCGAGACTGCGGCAGGCGACTCCATTGCAACGCGCACGCGGTGCGGCGAGTTGACGCCAGTATCGAAGTGCAATGCCGTGCCGTCGTAGGACGGTGGCGTGACTGCGCGTCGGAAGATCACCTGATCGGGCCTCTGTGCTTGGGGCCCGAACTGCGCTGGCCCCACCGAGAAGTGGGAGTCGTCCTTCTTTCCCCTGCCCCATTTAGGCGCACTCGCTTTACGCCTCGCACATCACAGCGCTTGAGCGACTCGACGCTTTGCTCTTGCCCGCGCAATCGGTTCTACTCCTGGAGTCGGAGTCGTCATCAGCACCACCGACGCCTGAGGAGTCATGCATGTCGGCGAATTCCATCGGCGAGGCACTGGACGCATTGAGTGCTCGCTTCACCGCGATGCCGGAGGCTGCGAGAGTCAAGACCCCTGCGGCGGTCTCGACCCTGGTGTCAGGCCTGGTATGCGAGACGCGCGGACCCAACGGCGAGTTGATCAGGACGGACGTGCCTGCACCGATGGGCGGCACGGGTACGGGTCCGAATCCTGGCTGGCTCATGCGAGCGGCACTCGCGTCCTGTGCCGCCACGGGGATCGCCTCGAGAGCCGCCCGGCTCGGCGTCAAGCTGAAGGCTCTCGAAGTCTCGGTCCAGGGCGAGGCAGACCTTCGCGGTGCGCTCGGCTTGGACCCTTCCGTCTCTGCTGCGTTTACCGGCCAGGTGATGAAGGTCAAGATCGCCAGCGACGACGCTACCCCGCAGGTGCTTGAACAGATCGTTCGTTGGGCTGAGGAGCACTCACCGGTCGGGCGCACCCTGTGCAGCGGCAACGAGTACACGGTGGAAATCGACGTCCTGCCGAACGAGGCGGCCTGATACCGCCCAGGGAGCGACCGCCCAGCGAGCGGTCGGGCCCGTTCACAGACACTGCACACCGGAGAACCGCCATGCAAAGCCATCGACTCGTCAGAGCCGGACTCCTGCTGATCGCATTCGCGGCAAGCTTGCCCGCCCCGGCTCAGAACCACCCTGACCCCGGCGCGCTGATCGCGGCGCAGAAGGAAGGCATGGTTGCGATCCAGGCGATGGACGGGGTCTGGCGAGGCACTGCCTGGACCCTCACGCCGACCGGAGAGAGACGAGACTTCGTCCAGACCGAGCGCATCGGGCCGTTCCTGGACGGTTCGGTGAAAGTCATCGAAGGTCGGGGATACGACCAGGGCGGCAAGGTGACCTTCAATGCGCTGGGCATCGTCTCGTACAACCCGAGCTCGCGCACCTACGGATTTCGCGCCTACGCGCAAGGTCAGGTGGGTGACTTCGCGTTCGTGCCGACGGTCGATGGCTACACCTGGGACATCCCGGCGGGCCCGATGACGATCCGATATACCGCAGTCATCAGGGACGGCGTACTGACGGAAGTCGGGGACCGGCTGCAAGCGGGCAAGGAGCCGGTTCGATTCTTCGAGATGAAGCTCAAGCGCGTCGGAGATACCGAATGGCCCGCCGCCGGCGCGATCGGCCCGAAGTAACAACGTCTCCGTCGCCATCGCCACCACCATCGCCGCACGCCATGGACACTCCGCTCGCCAGCAGTCAGGTCGTGGTTCAGATCTGCCTCTTCCTCGTGGCCGCAATCGCAATCTTCGGCGGTTCACTGCAGCTCTATCTGGGCCAGCCGGACACGAGCCCGCGCCTGGACAATGTCCATCGGTTCATGGCGGGCGTCTACCTGTCCACGGGCGTCATCTGCCTTTGGGCCGCACTCACCATCCGACAACAGGGATTCCTGGTCTATCTGCTCGCGCTCGGGGTGCTGCTGGCGGGCATCGGGCGGCTGGTCTCGATCGCAAAGGTGGGCCTGCCGAAGCCGACCGCGGTGTGGCTTGCCTACCTGGTCCCGGAACTGCTCATTCCGTTCGTCATGGCCGGCGCGCACTATGCGGGTTCGTAGCTTGCACCCGGGCACAGGGCGTCGGCCGCGCTGGCGCGGCCAGAACAGGCACG
>JBDTUO010000435.1:0-2975 GCA_040007675.1 Rubrivivax sp. | reverse complement strand
GCGGACGAAATGCTCGATCTGGACCACGTTTGGCGACGGGCTGCGCTTGAGCGTCTCGCGCACTAGAACGTCGGCGTCGCGCAGCGCCTCCGACAGCAGCGACAACGCCGCCGAAGCCTTGCCCGCCGGCCAGTTGTATTCATCGTCGCCCGGCCGCGCTGCCGCCAGGCCGTCGTCGAGTTGTGCTTCGTACGACGCCACCAAGGCGCGCAACGCCGGCTCGCTCAGCAACAGGTTCGCGCTGCGCAGCAGTTCCTCCCGGGCACCGTACTCGTCGGCGCCGGCCAGCGCCGTGATCCGTGCCGGCCATTCGGCGGCCGGGCTTTCGCATAGCGATGCCGCCTTCAGCCAGAGCTGGCACCCGGCGCGGACGGCGTCGCCGATGGCGCCGTTGGAATCGTCGGCGCGGTTGAAAAAGACCTCGTCTGCTTGGATGAACGACTCGGCCAGCGCCAGCGCGGCAGACGGGTCCTGCGGCAACAGCTCACGCTCGACCTGTTCGAGCCAGGCTTCGACCTCGCGGCCGAACGCGCCCGCTTCCGCGTAACCCAGGAACCGGGTCGACCGTCGCCACGCGGTGAGCGTCTTGCGGAACTCTGCCGCCAGTGCCTTCGGCTGGCTCGACAACTGCAGCCGCACCAGTCGGTCCTTGACGGCCGTGTGGCCCGCCGCCAGGTCGATCAGGATTTCAGCCAGCGCGCCCGCGTCTTGCCGGCGAACGAAGGCCTCCAGGGTCTCGGCAGGTGGCTTGCGGGGCATGCCACGATTGTCCGCGCAGCCAGCCGACGCGGCGACGGGCTATGAAGATGGCGTCGATCGAGGGCCTGCGTGGCCGTCACGCAGCACCGCGTTGACCTCGGCGCCGAAGATCATCGTCGCCGCGCTGGCGTAGAGAAACAGCAGCACCGCGACCAGGCCGGTGAAACCGCCGTAGACCAGCAGCAGCTTGCCGGCGCTGCGCAGCGTCAGCGACAGCAGCGCCGCCGCGCCGATCCACAGCGCCGCGCCGACCAGCGCGCCGGGCAGCACCGTGCGCAGCCGCTGCCGGATGTCGGGCAGCCAGCCGTAGAGCAGCGCGTAGATCACCGTGAGGACGACGAACGCCAGGCCATAGCGCACCGCGTCGCGGATCCAGCCGCGTTCAGCTCCGGCCGGGGTGTTGGCCTCGACCGCTTGCCAGACATAGGGCATCACGACCACCGAGCTGAAGGCGGTGATCGTCGCCAGCCCGGCGATGACGGTGAACAGCGTGACTTTGATGCGCGCGCGCCAGAACGGCAGCCCGCGCTCGACGCCGTAGGCCTTGTTGAGCGCGGTTCGCACCGCCTGCATGCCCGACGACGCGGTCCACAGCGTGACCACGACGCCGATCGCCAGCAGCGCCTGGTTGCGCTGACCGATCACCTGGTCGACCACCGGCAGCAGCGCATCACGCACGACCTGCGGCGCATAGCCGATCACGCGTGCGGCCAGCGTCGCCGCGTTGCCGGGCCGGCCGATGTAGCCGGCGGTGGCCGACGCGAGGATCAGCAGCGGGAACATCGCCAGCACTGAAGAGAAGGCCACGCTGCCGGCCTGATTGGCGCTCTGGTGACGGACGTAGCCCTGCATCGCCCGAACCAGCAGCGCCAGACCGGGCACCGCGAACATGACGCGCCGAAACCGGCTCACCAGGCGCTGGCGCCAGCCGTCCGGCGGCACCGGGCCATCGCGTTGTTCCGGGTCGGTCATTTCAGCAGTTCGCACGGCCTAAGGACCGCGATGTGCGCGCGCGGTATGCGCACGATGAACCGCTCGCGCCCCCCGCCTGCCGCACGCATGCGGTGCGGGAGGCGCACCGTCGGTCGATCACGGCTTCGGCGCCCAGTGGAAGTTCGGCGTCGAGCGCATCACCTGCAGTTCTTCGTCGCTCATGTCGACCGCGATGTCGGCGAACAGCGGCGTGCTCAGGTAGCGCTCCCCGGTGTCGGGCAGCATGCACAGCACCGTCGAGCCGGGCGCCGCGCTGGCGCAGACCTGCAGCGCGGCGGCGAAGGTGCCACCGCCGCTGATGCCGACGAAGATGCCTTCCTGCGTGGCCAGCGCGCGGCTGGCACGCATCGCGTCGGGGCCGGCGACGGTGAGCACCCGGTCGATGACGCCGGCATCGACGACGTCGGCGGTGAGCCTGGGCACGAAGTCCGGGCTCCAGCCCTGCAGCGGGTGCGGTTTCCAGACCGGGTTGCTCTGCGCCGGCGTGCCGTCGGCATTGCGCACCTGCTCCGCGCCCGCGGTCAGCATCGGCGCGTCGGCCGGCTCGCAGACCACGATCTTGGTGTCCGGTCGTTCCTTCGCGAGCACGCGCGACACGCCTTTCAGCGTGCCGCCGGTGCCGAAGCCGGTGACCCAGTAGTCGAGCCGCCGGCCGTCGAAGTCGTCGACGATCTCGCGCGCGGTGGTGCGCGAATGCATGTCGGCGTTGGCCTCGTTCTCGAACTGGCGCGTCATGAACCAGCCGTGCGCCGCGGCCAGCTCGTTCGCCTTCTTCACCATCCCGAGCCCGCGTTCGGCGGCGGGGGTCAGCACGACCTTGGCGCCGAGAAAACGCATCAGCTTGCGGCGTTCGACGCTGAAGCTCTCGGCCATCGTCACGACCAGCGGGTAGCCCTTCTGGGCGCAGACCATGGCCAGCCCGATGCCGGTGTTGCCGCTGGTCGCCTCGATCACCGTCTGCCCCGGTTGCAGCGCACCGCTGCGCTCGGCGTCCTCTATCACGCCCAGCGCGAGCCGGTCCTTGACCGACCCGAGCGGGTTGAAGGCTTCGACCTTGACGTACAGGTCGATGCCGGCGGGGGCGAGGCGGCCGATCTTGACCACCGGCGTGCGGCCGACGGTTTCGAGGATGTTGGCGTAGATCGTCATGGCGGGGTCTCCTTGAGGGCGGCAGGTGGGCCCGCCGCTTGACTCGCGATGATGCACGCGTCGGGCGCGCGGGG
>JBDTUO010000434.1:0-2978 GCA_040007675.1 Rubrivivax sp. | reverse complement strand
CCACGGCCGGCATGGCGCTCAGGTCGAGCGCGGCGTCGCCGCCGGTCATGTTGATCGCCGCACGCGTGCCGGCTGCCGCGGCCACATAGACGAACTGGGGCTGGTCGGTGCAGTCGCCGGCGGCAAAGATCTGCGCGCTCGATGTCCGCATGCCGGCGTCGATCAGGATCGCGCCCCGCTGGTCGGCACGCACACCCGCCACATCGAGTCCGAGATCGCGTGTGTTCGGCGCGCGACCCGTCGCGACCAGCAGCTGTTCAGCGCGCACATCGCCGCCGCCGGTCGTCAGGACGAAACCGCCGTCCGCATGCGCGACCTGAATGGCCTGAGCATGTTCAAGCACCTCGATGCCTTCGGCTCGGAAAGCCGCCGTGATGGCTTCGCCGATGGCTGGGTCTTCACGCAAGAACAGGGTGCTGCGCGCCAGCACCGTGACGCGGCTGCCGAGCCGCGCAAAGGCCTGCGCCAGCTCCAGCGCGACCACTGACGATCCGATCACCGCCAGCCGCGGCGGAATGGTCTCGCTGACGAGGGCTTCGGTCGACGTCCAGAACGGGGTCTCCTTCAAGCCTGGAATCGGTGGCACGGCCGCGCTGGCACCGGTGGCGATCAGGCAGCGGTCGAACGCCAGTTCGCGCTCGCCGTCTTCGGTCAGGCGCACGACGAGGCTGTGCGCGCCTTTGAACCGCGCTTCGCCGCGCAACACGGTGATGGCCGGGGTGCCGTCCAGGATGTTTTCGTACTTGGCATGCCGCAGTTCGTCGACACGCCCCTGCTGCTGCGCCAGCAACCGGGCGCGGTCGATGGCCGGCCGGGACGCGCTGATGCCCGCGTCGAACGGGCTCTCCCGCCGCATGTGCGCGACATGGGCGGCGCGGATCATGATCTTGGACGGCACGCAGCCGACGTTGACGCAGGTGCCCCCGATCGTGCCGCGCTCGATCAGCGTGACACGCGCCCCCCGTTCGGCTGCCTTCAGCGCCGCGGCCATTGCGGCCCCGCCGCTGCCGATGACCGCAATGTGCAACGACCCGCCCAGGCCGCCCGCGTGATTGCCGACGGCATCGAGAAAAGCCTCAGGCGCCCTCATGTTCGAGCGGGGGTGGCTCAGCGCTTGACGCTGGACGGATAGCCTGCGTTCTCGGTCGCCTGGGTCAGCTTCGGCACGCTGGTCTTGGCGTCGTCGAAGGTGACGACGGCTTGGCGCTCTTCGTAGCTCACCTTGACCTGGCTGACGCCATCGACCTTGGCGATCGCACGCTTGACGGTAATCGGACAGGCCGCGCAGGTCATTCCCGGCACCGCCAGCGTGACAGTTTGCATGGCGGCCCAGGCGGGGGAAACGATGGCAGCGAGAGCAAGACAGGCAAACAACTTCTTCATGATGAATTCCTGATCAGTAGAAGTAGGGAAGGAGGTAGGGAAAGCCGAACGCCACGAGCACGAGTGCGATCACGGCCCAGAAGGCGATCTTGTAGCCGCTGCGCACCTGCGGGATCGCACAGACCTCGCCCGGCCTGCAGTCCTGCGCCGGCCTGAAGATTCGGCGATAGGCGAAGCACATGGCCACGAGGGCGGCGCCGAGGAAGATCGGGCGATACGGTTCGAGCAAGATCAGGTTGCCGATCCAGGCGCCGCTGAACCCCAGCATGAGCAGCACCAACGGACCCAGGCAGCACGCCGACGCGAGGATCGCGGCCAGGCCGCCCGCGGCCAACGCGCCGCGCCCGGCGCGCGCTTCATCCTTCGTTGAAGGCGTCAATGGTGTATCCATGGCCTTAAGCTTAGGACCGTACCGCTGTACGGAGTCAAGCGACATGGACACGCGCGCAGAACACCTCACGATCGGCGCCCTGGCGGCCTCGGCCGAAGTCGGGGTCGAGACGATCCGCTTCTACCAGCGCAAGGGCATGCTGGATGAACCCGAACGGCCCCAGGGCGGCATCCGGCGCTACGGTTCGGGCGATGTGGCCCGGGTGCGCTTCATCAAGTCGTCGCAGCGCCTGGGCTTCAGCCTGGACGAAGTGGCCGCGTTGCTGGCGCTCGACGACGGCACACACTGCGACGACGCGCGCGAGCTGGCCGAAATCAAGCTCGTCGACGTGCACCACAAGCTGAGCGAACTGCGCCGCATCGAACGGGCCTTGAAAGCCCTGGTCGAACGCTGCGGCGAGCACCGCGGCGACATCCGCTGCCCGATGATCGCGTCACTTCAAGGTTCCCCAATTCGTTAGTCAGTCAGACACTGGCGGGTGCTGGCTCGAAACCCGACCCGATGCGCGCCGCTTGGCGAACGGTGAACGGAGGCCTCATATCAGCCGTCGGCCAGCCCATCGAGATCCGCCCCTGCGGGACGATGACGAAGGTCTCCGGAACGCCGTAGACGCCCCAGTCGATGCCGACCCGCCCGTCGACATCGACGCCGGTGCGCGTGTACGGATCGCCCTGACGGTCCAGCCAGGCCGCCGCGTCTTCAGGCTTGTCTTTGTAGTTCAAAGCGTGGACCGGCACGAGCTCGCGGCGCGCCAGCGCGACCAGCACCGGATGCTCCTCGCGACAGGGCACGCAGCACGAGGCGAAGACATTGACCAGCGAGGCGCGACAAATTCAGCGGCGGACTGAAAAGCGCCGTCAAACCCTCCCCTGCGTCCGCGCGACCACGAGGACGCCGCCCGCGTGGCCATCACTGGCTGGCGGAACGCAATCGGAAGGGCTGGCGCAATGCCTTCGAGGCCTTGCTGGACCAGTGGCGGCCAGAAGGTCCCGAAGACGGCTGGCAACTCGAGCTCGGCTGCTGGGCGAGCCTAACTATGGTGCAGCGCTACGCCCACCTGGGCCGCAGCAACATCGCGCAGTGGGCAGGCAACGTCGGGGTGACACAACTGCGGCGCAAGTTGCCGGGGGCGCGCGCGAGAGATTCAGCGGTGGAAGGAAAAGCGCCGTCGAATCAAGGGTCTGAAAATGGGGTGGCTGATGGG
>JBDTUO010000433.1:0-2983 GCA_040007675.1 Rubrivivax sp. | reverse complement strand
AACGCCGGCAGCGGCAGCACCATCATCGCCAGCATCAGCACGACGAACAGCGGTGCGGTCAGGCTGGCGAGGCGGCCGGCCTGCACGCCCAGCGCCGCCTGCAGCGGCTGCAGCCAGGTGGGGTTCATGCGGCGGCTCCGCGGCGGCGCTGCGGGGGACCGAGCGCCGGGTCGAGTTCAGGCGGCACCCCCAAAGCGGCCGGGGCGTCCGGCAGTGGCGTGCCGGCGGCCAGCGCGCCGCGCAGCTGGAACACCCAGGCCAGCACCTGTGCGACAGCGGCGAACAGCGCGGCCGGGATCTCCTGGTCGAGCTCGCAGTGCGCGTACAGCGCGCGCGCCAGCGGCGGCGCCTGCAGCACCGGCACCCGCGCGCCCTGTGCGGCGTCGCGGATGCGCAGCGCCATCAGGTCGGCGCCCTTGGCGACCAGCCGCGGTGCACCACCGCCGGCCTCGTCGTACTTCAGCGCCACCGCGTAGTGGGTCGGGTTCATCACGACGATGTCCGACTCCAGCACCGCGGCCAGCATGCGGCGCTGCCCGAGCGAGCGCATGCGCGCGCGCATCTTGCCCTTGACCTCCGTGTTGCCCTCGGTCTCCTTGTGCTCCTGCTTGACCTCCTGGTGGCTCATCTTGAGCTTGTCGCGCAGCAGCCAGCGCTGCAGCGGCACGTCGACGAGCGCAAAGGCCGCCAGCGTCAGCAGCAGCAGCGCCAGGCCAGCGCCGAGCAATGCGCCGGCCTCACCCAGCGCGGTCGGCAGCGGCAGCGCGACCAGGTGGGCGAAGGCGTCGAGGTGGCCCTGCAGGTAGGCGCCGCCGACCACCATCAACACCAGCGCCAGGCCGCAGGCCTTCAGCATCTCGGTGAGCTGGTGGCGCGACACCATGCGGCCCAGGCCCGCCAGCGGGTTCAGCTTGGACCAGCGCGGCTGCATCGCCTTCCAGGTGAAGTTCCAGCCCCCGGTCAGCACCGCCGCGATCACCGCAGCGACCGCCATCGCCGCCCCGAGCGGTACGACCACCAGCAGCATGCGCAGTCCGAGCGCGCCGAGCTGGGCCGTCATCGCGTGCGGGTCCAGCACCTGGCTGGCGTCGAAACGCAGGCCGTCGGCGACGAGCAAGCGCAGCCATTGCATCAGCGGCCCGGCCGTCGCGGCCAGCGCGAGGCCACAGACCCCGAACGCCACCAGGTGGCCGAGGTCACGCGAACGCGCGACCTGGCCCTCGCCGCGCGCACGCTCGAGCTTGCGTGCGGTGGCGGGTAGCTGTTTGTCCTGTGATGAGTCGTCGGCCATGGCGAAGGTGCGCCCGAACGGGCTTCGCCATGGTGCCGGCAGCGCGCGCCGACTTGAGCCGGATAAGGGCCGGATTCGCGCGGGTGTTCAGCGTGATCGTGCTCTGCAGCACATCCGTACCGGCGCGCGCATCGGGCACGCCGTGGGCGGCGTGCTGCCGCCGCGGCATCACGTCCAGCTGCGCCAGCGTGTCGTGCAGCAGACGGGTCAGCAGCGTGCCGACCTGGTCGAACCCCTCGGCCGCATTGGCGTCAGCGCGGCTGGGGGGTTGCCTGGCGCGCGATCGGTGACCCTCGTCGCGCCACGCTCGCGCTGCTTGGCGTCAGGCCGTGGCCGCCAGCTTGTGCAGGATCCTGGTGACCTTTTCTTCCAGCGTCGCCTTCGTGAACGGTTTGACGACGTAGCCGGCCGCGCCGCTCTGGGCGGCCAGCACGATGTCTTCCCGGCGCGCCTCGGCCGTCACCATCAGCACCGGCAGGTGCTTCAGCGTGGCGTCGGCCTTGATGGCCTTCAGCAGCTCGAAGCCGTTCATGTTCGGCATGTTGAGGTCGGAGACGACGAAGTCGTAGCGCGCCGCCTTCAGCATCGCCAGCGCCACCACGCCGTCCTCGGCCTCGTCGGCATCGAGGCAGCCCATCTCCTTCAGCAGCCCGCGCACGATGCGCCGCATCGTGGAGAAGTCATCGACGATCAGGAACTTCAGTTCGGCAGGCGTGCTCATGCAGGCAGACTCGGCGGAGGCAGGGGTTGCAGGCCTTATCGGCGTGCCGCCGGGGGACTTGACCGGCGCGCGGGCGGTCCGAGTTCAGGTCGGATCGACGGCAGCGCGGCCAGCGGCGGCGGCAGCGAATGGCGCGCCGCCGCCTCCCCGCCGGCGGCATCGGCATCGGTGTCGGTCGGTGCAGCCTCGAAGAAGCGCTCCTCGGCGTCGCGGTTCATGACGACGATGCTGATGCGTCGGTTGGCCGCTGCGCGCGGGTCCTGGCGGTCCAGCGGGCGGCTGTCGGCCAGGCCCTGCACGCGCAACAGCCGGCCGGACGGCAGCCCGCCGGCCACGAGTTCGCGCCGGGAGGCGTTCGCCCGGTCGGCCGAGAGTTCCCAGTTGCTGTAGCCGCGCTGCTGGCCGCCGTACGGCGCCGCGTCGGTGTGGCCTTCGAGCGTGATCCGGTTCGGCACCTCGGCCAGCACAGCGCCGATTGCGCGCAGCAGATCGCGCAGGTGGGCCGGCACGAACGCACGGCCGCTGTCGAACAGCGGTCGTTCGAGCGCGTCGACGATCTGGATGCGCAGCCCCTCGGGCGTCAGCTCGAGGCGGATCTGCGACTGGAACGCGGCCAGCGCCGGGTCGGCGGCGAGCGTCTGGCGCACGCGCTCGAGCAGTTCGCCGAGCTGCGCCTTTTCGGCCCGGCGCTGCTCGGAGCGCAGCGCCATCAGCGTGATCGTCTGGCGCCTGGCTTCGACGTCGCCACGCCGCACCTGCCCGCTGCTGCGCGTCAGGTCGGCGCCACCGCCGCGGATCACGTGCGACGAGTCACCCGAGCCGTCGCCGCCGGCGAGCGAGATCTTCAGCGGCGACTGGAAATAGTCGGCGATGCCCTGGCGGTCGCCCTGCGTGGTGGACCCGAGCAACCACATCAGCAGGAAGAACGCCATCATCGCCGTCACGAAGTCGGCGTAGGCGATCTTCCAGGC
>JBDTUO010000432.1:0-2990 GCA_040007675.1 Rubrivivax sp. | reverse complement strand
CCGCCGAGGTGGCAGTCGACAGCGTCGAGCCGGCGGACACGGCGCCGCCTGTGGCCCCGTGGTCGTTGCCGACCGAGGCCGCGCTGCCGTCGCCGGTCCCGCCGGTGCGGGTTCCGCTGCCGACCCCGGGTGCGGTGGACGTGAGGCCCGCGAAGGCGGAGCCTTACGTGTTGCCGGCCGAGGCGCTGCAGACGCTCGCGGCCGGCGCCGGGTTGCAGTGGGTCGGCTCGGACGCGGGGAAGGTCAGCGCGGCACAGGCCGCGATGGCCGCCGAGCCGCCGCCGATTCACGTGCCGCGCGCGCCCCGACCCCCGGTGCAGGCCGACGACGGCCCGCTGGTGCTCGTCGAGACGCGCAAGGACCTGTCGCAACTGAAGCTGCCGTTCGAGCAGCAACAGAAGGCAGCGCCCGCGCAGCCCGAGGCCTGACCCCGGTCGGGTTGCCGCCGCGGCGCGGGGTGCGCCGCGCTGCGGCGGCGTGCTCTTCTCAGGGCAGCTGTTCGAGCGCGCGCTGGTAGACCGGGTCGTGCATCAGCGCGTCCCAGGTCAGCGGCGGGCTCGACGGCAACAGCGCCAGGCGGCGCTGCTCGCTGTCCGGGTCCGGCTGCCAGTGGCCGCGCGCCGCCTCGTCGGCCAGGCCGTCCAGCAACGCGTCGACCGCCTGGCCGCCGTCCAGGCTCTGGTTGCACAGCAGCACGAGGTCGCAGCCGGCATCCAGCGCCAGCGCGGCCGCCTCGGCGTAGCCGAGCGTGCTGAGGCCGCCGGGCCCGGGCAGGTGGCGCGCGCCTTCCATGCTCAGGTCGTCGGAGAACACGGCGCCGGTGAATCCGAACTGGCCGCGCAGGATCTCCTTCAGCCAGCGCGGCGAGAATCCCGCCGGGCGGGCGTCGACCTTCGGGTAGATCACGTGCGCCGGCATCACGGCGGTCAGCGTCGTCGACAGCCAGGCGTAGGGACGGGCGTCGTCCGCGAGCAGGGCCTTCAGGCTGCGGCGGTCCACTGGAACCGCGACATGGCTGTCGGCCGCGACGTGGCCGTGGCCAGGAAAGTGCTTGCCGCAGTTGGCCATGCCGGCGCGCAGCAGGCCGTGCATCAGGCTCTTCGCGAGCAGCGCGGCAACCCGCGGGTCGCGGTGGAACGCGCGGTCGCCGATCACGGTCGACGGGCCGTGGTCGAGGTCGAGCACCGGCGTGAACGAGAAGTCCACGCCACACGCCCGCAGCTCGGCGCCGAGCACGAACCCGGCCGCGGTCGCAGCGTCGGTGGCGGCCAGAGCGCCAGCGCCCTCACCCCGCGAGCCGTCGCGCATCCAGCGCTCGCCGAGCGCCCGCATCGGCGGCAGGTGCGTGAAGCCGTCGGTGCGGAAGCGCTGCACCCGGCCGCCTTCGTGGTCCACACAGATCAGCAGGTCCTCGCGCACGGCCTTGATTTCGGCGCACAGCGTCGTCAGCTGGGCGCGGTCGCGCCAGTTGCGTGCGAACAGGATCAGGCCACCGGTCAGCGGGTGGCGCAGGCGGCGGCGGTCGGCGGCGGCCAGCGACGTGCCGGCGATGTCGAGGATCACGGGGGCGTGGGTGTTCATGCAGTCTCCACGACCACGACGCTGGAGGCGTAGTCGCTCTCATCGGTGACGGTGACGTGCGCACGCAGGCCACGCGCGTCGAACCAGTCGGCCAGCACGCCGTGCAGCCGCAGGTAGGGCTGCCCGCTGGCATGGTTGAGGATCTCGCAGGCGCGCCAGGTCATCGGCATCCGGATGCCCAGGCCGATCGCCTTGGAGAATGATTCCTTGGCCGAGAAGCGCGTCGCGAGGAAGCGCAGCCCGCGCGCCTCGGTGCGCGCCCGGCGGGACCGGAACACCTCGATCTCGGCCGGGCCGAGCACTTTCTCGGCGAAACGATCGCCACGGCGGGAGAGCGTAGCCGCCACGCGCCGCACGTCGCACAGGTCGGTGCCGATGCCGTAGATCATCGCGCGCCCTCGTGCAGCGCCGCGCGGTAACGGCGCACCGTCTCGGGCAGCCCGAACTCGAGCGCGTCGGCGATCAGCGCGTGGCCGATCGACACCTCACGCACGCCGGGCACGCCGCGCACGAAGTCGGCCAGGTTGTGCAGGTTCAGGTCGTGACCGGCGTTGACGCCGAGACCGGCCGCGTTCGCGGCGCGTGCCGCGGCAGCGAAGCGCTGGACCTGCTGCGCCTGCGTCGGCGTGCCGTGGGCGGCCGCGTACGGTTCCGTGTAGAGCTCGACCCGATCGGCGCCGATGGCCGCGGCGGCGGCCATCGCGTCGACGTCGGCATCCATGAACAGGCTCACGCGCACACCCAGCGCGTGGCATTCGTCGACCAGCGGGCGCAGCCGATCGGCCTCGGACCCGGCCGCGAGAGACCAGCCGTGGTCCGACGTGAACTGCCCGGCGCCGTCCGGTACGAAGGTCGCCTGCTGAGGGCGGACGGTGCGCACGAAATCCATCAGGTTGTGAAAGGGGTTGCCCTCGAGGTTGTACTCGGCCTGTGGCCAACCCTGGAGCAGCGCCGCCAGCTCGTGCACGTCGTGGGCGCGCACATGGCGCTCGTCCGGCCGCGGGTGAACAGTGATGCCGTCGGCACCGGCCTGCAGGCACAGTGTGGCGGCCTGCACGACGCTCGGCAGCCCGAGGTGGCGCGTGTTGCGCAGCAGCGCGACCTTGTTGACGTTGACCGACAGCGCGGTCGTGGGCCCGGCGGCGGAGGAAATCAGCGGATTCATCGACGGTCCCGGTCGGGCGGTGGCGGGCTCGGTGGCAGACGCAGTCGCTGCACCTCCTGCACCACCTGCCGGGTGCGCAAGGCAGCACCACCGAGATGATAGTGAAGCAGCGCGCGCAGCTGGGAGCGCAAGGCCGCCGGCGGCGCGCGGCGGCAGGCCTGGTGCAGCGGCGCAAGGTCTGCACCCACCACGCTATCGGCCGGCGCGGCCGGCGCGGCCGTCGGCAGCGTCGCGGCCAGTGCTT
>JBDTUO010000431.1:0-2990 GCA_040007675.1 Rubrivivax sp. | reverse complement strand
GCGCACACGGCCATCGGCCTGCCGCATCTCGTCCCAGACCCCGGCCTCGGGCGGCGGCGCGTGCCGCATCAGCGCGTCGAGGGCGGCGCCGCCGGCGGCCGGTGGACCGAAGGGCAGCGAGGTCTGGCTCGGTGGTGTCATGCGTGCCGCCGGCGCAGCCCCGGCGGCCTCATGCCCGGCGCAGGTCGAGCGTGAACGGGAACTCGCGGCTCGGCACCGCCGGCGCCACCTGCATGCGGCCCGGCGTGTGGCCGGTCTGGAAGAAGCGCGCCAGGCGGCGGCTCTCCGCTTCGTAGGCGTTGACCGGAAAGGTCTCGTAGTTGCGGCCCCCCGGGTGGGCCACGTGGTAGCGGCCGCCGCCCAGCGAGCGCTGCAGCCAGCGGTCGACGATGTCGAAGGTCAGCGGCGCGTGCACGCCGATCGTCGGGTGCAGCGCCGACGGCGGCTGCCAGGCGCGGTAGCGCACGCCGCAGACATATTCGCCGACACGGCCGGTCGGCTGCAACGGCAGCGCGCGCCCGTTGACCGTCACGACGTGGCGGTTGTCGTCGAGGCCGTTGACGCGAACTTCAAGCCGCTCGAGCGATGAATCGACATAGCGCGCGGTGCCGCCGGAGGTGCCCTCCTCGCCCATCACGTGCCAGGGTTCGAGCGCGCTGTGCAGCGTCAGGCCGATGCCCATGGTCCTGATCTCGCCGATGAGCGGGAAGCGGAATTCGAAGTGCGGCGCGAACCACGCGGGGTCGATCGCATAGCCGGCCCCGTGCAGCTCGGCGAGCACGTCGTCGAAGTCCTGGCGCACGAACGTCGGCAGCAGGAAACGGTCGTGCAGCCCGGTGCCCCAGCGCGTCAGCCGGGTCGCGCCCTGACCAAGGGTGGGGGTGCGCCAGAACCAGGCCACCAGCGCCCGCAATAGCAACTGCTGCGCCAGGCTCATGCGCGGGTGCGGCGGCATCTCGAACGCGCGCAACTCGAGCAGCCCGAGCCGGCCGGTCGGGCCGTCGGGCGAGTACAGCTTGTCGATGCAGAACTCGCTGCGGTGGGTGTTGCCGGTGACGTCGACCAGCAGGTTGCGCAGCGCCCGGTCGATGCGCCACGGCGGCACCGCCGCGCCGAGCGCACGCTGGCGGTCGAGCTCCTGCAGCGCGATCTCGAGCTCGTAGGTCTGGTCGTCACGCGCCTCGTCGAAACGCGGCGCCTGGCTCGTCGGCCCGATGAACATGCCCGAGAAGAGGTAGCTCAGGCTGGGGTGGTTGTGCCAGTAGGTCAGCAGGCTCGCGAGCAGCTCGGGCCGGCGCAGGAACGGGCTGTCGGCGGGCGTCGCGCCGCCGAGCACGAAATGGTTGCCGCCCCCGGTGCCGGTGTGCCGGCCGTCGACCATGAACTTCTCGCTCGACAACCGGGTCTGGTGCGCCGCCTCGTAGAGGAACTCGGTGTGCTCGACGAGCTCGTTCCAGTCCGCCGACGGGTGGATGTTGACCTCGATCACGCCCGGGTCCGGCGTCACCGCGAGCGTCTTCAGGCGCGGGTCGCGCGGCGGCGCATAACCCTCGAGCACGAGCTTGAGGTTGAGCGCCGTGGCCGTGGCTTCGATCGCGGCGAGCAGGTCGAGAAAGTCCTCCAGCCGCTCGAGCGGCGGCAGGAAGACGTAGAGCATGCCGTGCTGCCCGCCGTGCTGCCGCTCGGCCTTCGGCCCGTTGGCGCGCTGCGGGTCGCGCACCTCGACGCACAGCGCGGTGCGGATCAGGCCGCGCGCCGAGACGAAGCGCTCGGGAGCCGCGGGCGCGTCTGCAACCGGAGTACCGGACGCGGGGTCGGCTGCGGCTGCGGCTGCGGCTGCGGACGACAGACGCAGCGGCGGTGGCGGGGGCAGCGGATCGCGCGGCGCGAACGGGTCCTGCTCGATCACGGTCTGCGCATCGTCCGGTTCGGTCCACGGCAGCGTGTCCAGCGGCAGCCGGTAGCCCATCGGCGAGTCGCCCGGCGCCAGCGCCAGGCGCCCGTCGCGCACCGGCCACGCCCCGCTGGTCCAGCGGGGAGCACCGGCGTCCGCCCCCTCCCGCTTCAACGGCAGCACGTAGCCGACCACCGCGTCCAGCCCCTCGCTGAAGACGCGGCGCAGCCGCGCACGCTCCATCTCGTCGTCCAGGCGGGCGTCGAGCGCGTCGACGTTGACCGGCAGCCGCCGCTCGCGCCACAGGTAGTACCAGGTGTCCTCGTGGGCGGCGTGTACGTGGGACGCGTCGAGCCCGAGCAGATGGGTCAGCGTCTCGACGAAGCGTTTCGCATCGTCGGCGGTGTAGCGGTGCGGTTCACGCTCGTCGGCGAACAGCGTCGGGTCGTGCCAGACCGGGTGGCCGTCGGCGCGCCAGCCGATCGTCAGCGCCCAGCGCGGCAGCTGTTCGCCCGGGTACCACTTGCCCTGCCCGAGGTGCAGGAAGCCACCGCGGCCGTAGTGCGCGAGCAGCCGGTGCGTCAGCTCGGTCGCGTATCCGCGCTTGGTCGGCCCGAGTGCCGCGGTGTTCCATTCCGCCGCATCACGATCGGCGACGGCGACGAAGGTGGGTTCGCCGCCCATCGTCAGCCGCACGTCCTGCGCCGCGAGGTCGGCGTCGACCTGGGCGCCGAGCGCGAGCACCGCGCGCCACTGCGCGTCGGTGTACGGGTAAGTGACGCGCGGCGACTCGTAGATGCGCGTGACCTCCATCAGGTGCGAGAACTGCACCTGGCTGTCGTCGACTTCGCCGCTGACCGGGGCCGCGGTCGAAGGCTCCGGCGTGCACGCGACCGGGATGTGGCCCTCGCCGGCGAGCAGGCCGGAGGTCGGGTCCAGGCCGATCCAGCCGGCTCCGGGCAGGTAGACCTCGCACCACGCGTGCAGGTCGGTGAAGTCGGCCTCGGCACCGCTCGGGCCGTCGAGCGACTTGACGTCGGGCTTGAGCTGGATCAGGTAGCCGGAGACGAAGCGCGCCGCCAGGCCGAGGTGGCGC
>JBDTUO010000430.1:0-3009 GCA_040007675.1 Rubrivivax sp. | reverse complement strand
TCCACATCACCGTGCGCACCACGCCGGGCGCGGTGCCGCCCTTCGAGCGGCGCGAGGTCGAAGCGCGTCTCGTCGCGGCCTCACGCCGTTGGCCCGACGAGCTGCGGGATGCGCTGGTCGACGACGCCGGCGAGGCCGAGGCCCTGCAGCTGGCCCGGCGTTTTGCGCAGGCCTTCCCGGCCGCGTACCGCGAACACGTGACCCCGCGCGCCGCGGTTGCCGACGTGCGCCGGATGCAGGCACTGCGCCTGCCCGGCCAGCTGGCGCTGTCGCTGTACCGGGCGCCCGAAGCGGCCGCCAGTCGGCTCGGCTTCAAGATCTACCACGTCGGCCAGCCGGTGGTGCTGTCCGAGGCGTTGACGATGCTCGAACGCATGGGCGCGCGCGCCGTGGCCGAGAACCCGTACCGCGTCACACCGGCAGACGGCGAGCCGATCTGGATCCACGACATCGAGATCGACGTCGCGGCTGCCGACGAGATCGACCTCGATACGCTGGCGCCGCTGTTCGAGGGCGCCTTCGCCGACGTGTTCTCGGGTCGTGTCGAGAACGACGAGTTCAACCGCCTGGTGCTGGCGGCGGGTCTGGCCGCCGACGAGGTCGTGATCCTGCGCGCGTACTCGAAGTACCTGCGGCAGATCGGCTTCGGGCTGTCGCAGAGCTTCGTCCAGGCGACGCTGGCGGCGCACCCGCGCAGTGCGCGCATGCTGGTGAACCTGTTCAAGCTGCGCTTCGACCCCGACGGCGCCGATGACGAAGCCTTCGGGCGCCAGGTCGAGGCCATCGAGCAGGCGCTGGACAAGGTCGCCAACCTCAGTGAAGACCGCGTGCTGCGCCAGTACTTGAGCATGGTGCAGGCCACGTTGCGAACGAACTTCTGGCGCACCGGCATCGGCCACAGCGGGGCCCAGGGGCCGCGGCGGCCGTTCCTGAGCCTGAAGCTCGATTCGCGCACGCTGCCCGGCCTGCCGGACCCGCGGCCGTTGGTGGAGATCTTCGTCTACTCGCCGCGCTTCGAGGGCATCCACCTGCGCGGCGGTCGCGTCGCGCGCGGCGGCCTGCGCTGGTCAGACCGTGCCGAGGACTTCCGCACCGAGGTGCTGGGCCTGGTGAAGGCGCAGATCGTCAAGAACTCAGTGATCGTGCCGGTCGGCAGCAAGGGCGGCTTCGTGCTGAAGAAGGCGCCGCCGGCCAGCGACCGCGAGGCGCTGATGAAGGAAGGCGTCGCCTGCTACCAGGACTACCTGCGCGGCCTGCTCGACCTGACCGACAACCGCGTCGGCGACGCCGTGGTGCCGCCGCCGCAGGTGCGCCGCATCGACGGCGACGACCCGTATCTGGTGGTCGCCGCCGACAAGGGCACCGCGACCTTCTCGGACTATGCCAACGCCATCAGCGCCGAGTACGGCCACTGGCTCGGTGACGCCTTCGCCTCGGGCGGCAGCGTCGGCTACGACCACAAGAAGATGGGCATCACCGCCCGCGGCGCGTGGGAGAGCGTCAAGCGCCATTTCCGCGAGATCGGCATCGACACCCAGACCACCGACTTCAGCTGCGTCGGCATCGGCGACATGTCGGGCGACGTATTCGGCAACGGCATGCTGCTGTCGCGCCACATCCGGCTGGTGGCCGCCTTTGACCACCGCCACATCTTCCTCGACCCCGATCCCGACGCGGCGCGCAGCTGGGTCGAACGCCAGCGCCTGTTCGACCTGCCGCGCTCGAGCTGGGCCGACTACGACGCCGAGCTGATCTCCGCCGGTGGTGGCGTCTGGCCGCGCTCGGCCAAGCGCGTCCCGGTGTCGCCGCAGGCCGCACAGCGCCTGGGCATCGAGCCGGGCGCGCGCGCGCCGGCCGAGCTCATCTCGGCGATCCTGAAGGCGCCGGTGGACCTGCTCTACAACGCCGGCATCGGCACTTACGTGAAGGCCAGCACCGAGTCGCACGAGCAGGTCGGCGACCGCGCCAACGAGGCCGTGCGCGTCAACGGCCGCGAGCTGCGCTGCAAGGTCGTTGCCGAGGGCGGCAACCTCGGGCTGACGCAGCGCGGCCGCATCGAAGCGGCGCAGCACGGCGTGCGGCTGTACACCGACGCGATCGACAACTCGGCCGGCGTCGACACCTCGGACCACGAGGTCAACATCAAGATCCTGCTCGGCCTGGCGATCACCGACGGCGAGATGACCGAGAAACAGCGCAACGCGCTGCTGGCCGAGATGACCGGCGACGTGGCTGCGCTGGTGCTGCGCGACAACTACTTCCAGACGCAGATCATCTCGCTGACCCGACGCGTGGGGCCGCAGGTGCTGGAGCAGCAGGCGCGGTTCATCCGCTTTCTGGAAAAGCACCGCCTGCTCGCCCGCGCCATCGAGTTCCTGCCCGGCGACGAGGAGATCGCCACGCGCAAGGCGCAGCACCAGGGCCTGACCAACCCCGAGATCGCGGTGCTGCTGGCCTACAGCAAGATGTGGCTCTACGACGAAGCGCTCGAAGCCAACCTGCACGAGGTGCCGTGGATCGGCACCGCGCTGGCGCGCTACTTCCCGGCGCGGCTGCGCGGCGAACTCGGCGAGGCCATCCCGCGCCATCCGCTGAAGCGCGAGATCGTCTGCACCCATGTCGTCAACAGCATGATCAACCGGGTCGGCGTGACCTTCGTGCACCGCATGATGGAAGCCAGCGGCGCGACACCGGCGCAGATCATCCGCGCCTACCTGCTGGCGCGCGAGACCTTCGGCCACGTCGAGACATGGCAAGGGATCGAAGCCCTGGACAACCGAGTGGCCGACGAGGTGCAGGCGCAGATGCTCACCGGGCTGGACATGCTGACGCTGCGCGCCACGCGCTGGTTCTTGCGCAGCAAGAGGCTGCCCGACCCGATGGCGCAGACCATCGTGCGCGCACGGCCGGGCGTCTACAGCTTGTGGGCACGCCTGCTCGACGAGCGAAACGCCGCGGTGCGCGGGCGCGTGCTGGCCTCGGCCCAGCCGTGGATCGACGCCGGTGTGC
>JBDTUO010000429.1:0-3016 GCA_040007675.1 Rubrivivax sp. | reverse complement strand
GCGCAGCGTTCGAAGTACGTCTTGCGGCCGATCTCGAATTCAGCCTCGGACATCTTCGGCGCCTTCGGATTGGCGTTCGGGTGCATCGGCTCGTTGGCGAGCGGTGAACCACCGGCGTGGTAGTTGGCCTCGGGCTGGGTGATCTCGTGCTTCTCTTCCTCGGCCTGGATCTGCGCCTGCGATGCGGCGGACATCGGGGGTTGGGTCTGGTTCTGCGCTTGCGACGCGAGCGTGAATCCCGCGGCGATCACGGCGGCGACCACCGCGACTCGAATCTGGTTCATGGATTGCCTTCCCTTGCATGGGCTGTCGATCAGGCGCTGCGCGCAACGGAGCACGCACGCTGTGGCAGCCGTGCAGCACTTCACTCCCGCATCGTGGGCGGCGAGACGGGCGGCGTCCTTGAACTGGTTCAAGTGCGCTCGGCTTTGCTGCGCCGCCCACGTGCAAAGCTGAACCAGGTCAATGTCCGGCGCACGGTGCATGGCCATCCTGTGACCATGCCAGTCTGCGCCGATCGAATCCCGTGGGCCCGGCGCATCGCAGCTGCGCTGTGCGCGAGCATGATCGGGTTGGCCGTCCCCGCCGGTGCACAGCCCGTCGAAAGCGTGCTGACGGCGTCGGTGGTCATCACCGCCACGCGCCACCCGATGCCGTTCGTCGACGCTCCGGCGTCGATGACGGTGGTCACGCGGGCGCAGATCGAACAAGGCGGCGCCGACAACGTGCTGCAGGCACTGCTCGGCGAGTCCGGCATTACGCTGCAGGGGCGCACGATAGCCGGGCGCCGCGGCCTGAGCCTGCGCGGCCTGGAGGGTCGGCATGTACTGACGCTCGTCAACGGCAAGCGCATCTCGGCCAGCGACGGCGTCATCGGCCACTCCGACTTCCAGTACGACTGGATCCCCATGGAGGGCATCGAACGCATCGAGCTCATCCGCGGGCCGATGTCGGTGCTCTACGGCTCCGAAGCGCTGGGCGGCGTGATCAACGTCATCCTGCGCCCGCCAGGCGATGCGTGGGCCGGCTCGGCGTTGCTCGAAGGCCGCCAGGCCCGCGACGCGCGTGGCGGCGACGGCCAGCGCGTGGCCGCGCAGGTGGCGGGGCCGCTGGGCGCGCAGTGGCGCCTGGGCGTGACGCTGGCCGATGTCAGGCTCGAGTCGGTGGCCGCCGAGAGCGATGCACGCATCAGCGAGATAGAGGAGCGCCAGAAACACGACGCGCTGGTGAACCTCGCCTGGTCACCGGTGGCAGGCCAACGGGTCGAGGCGGAATACTGGAGCGGCAAGGAAGAGCGTTGGGGGAGTTCGATCGAGCGCGGCGGTCGCAAACGCACCTACGACTCGCAGACCGACATCGACCGTGGCCACGCGTCATTGGGCTGGACCGCCCGATGGGGCGGACCGTTCGAACCGGGCACCCTGCTTCGCGTCTACCAGAGTTCGCTCGAGATGAGCAACGCGCGCAGCAACGGCGTGGCCGCGTTGCGCCCACAAAAGCTCGTCGACCGCGTGGTCGAGGGCCAGGCCACGCTGGCGCCCACGCGCAATCAACTCGTCACCGGCGGTTTCGAGCGGCGCGACGAGAGCCTGCAGAACGACGGCCTGCCGGGCGGGCAGGCGGCGGCGCTGCACCACGCGCTGTACCTGCAGGACGAGATCGGCCTCGATCCGACGCTGGCGCTGACGCTCGGACTGCGCTACGACCACCACGACATGTTCGGCGCGCAGTGGAGCCCGCGCCTCTATGCCGTGTGGACACCACGACCGCAGTGGACCGTGAAGGGGGGTTTTGGCCACGGCTTCAAGGCACCGACGCTGAAGCAGATCTCGCCCGGCTACCGTGAAGACGAGGGCCCGAACACCTTCTACGGCAACGCCGACGTGAAGCCCGAGACCAACGATTCGTTCGAGCTCGGCGCCGGTTGGTCGAGCCCGCAGGCTGCGGCCCAGCTGACGCTGTTTCACAGCCGCGTGAGCCATCTGATCGTCGGTCGGCTGTTCGACGTGGTCGCTGGCCGCGGCCAGTACGTGTTCGAAAACATCGAACAGGCAACGCTGCACGGCGCTGAAACCTCGCTGCGCGCGATGCTCGGCGGCGGTTTCTGGGCGACCTTTAACTACCAATACCTGACGGCCATCGACGCCGATGGCCACCGGCTGGAAAAGCGCCCGCGCCATTCGATCGGTGCGCGCCTCGACTGGGCCTACGGCGCGTGGACGGCCGGCCTGCGGCTGACCTCGACCCACGGCCAGTTGTTGGCGTCGTCGGTGCCGGGGCAGCCACTGCAGCCGGTGCCCGCGCTGACGCTGCTGGGCGCGCAGGCCCAGTGGCTGCTGACGCCCTATCTGGAAATCGGTGCGGGGGTGGACAACCTGGGCGACACGCGCCTGTCCGACAAGTCTGCGCTGTTCACGTACGCCGAACCGCCGCGCACCTGGCGCCTGAACCTGCGCGCGCGCTGGTAGCGCAGTGTTGAACCGCACTGCCGCGCGACATCTTGGCAAGCGGAGAGACCGATGACGCACAGCACCTCGCCGATCCCCTTCTCCCGCACACCTCAGGCCGGGTTCGACCAGCCCTTCGAGATGCTCGTGGCCTGCCACGAACGGGTGCAACGCATGCTGCGCCTGATGCACCAGATGCGACTTCACCTGGCGGCCATGGGTTGCGACGAACAGGCGCGTCAGGCGGCACGCGACGTGATGCGCTATTTCGATGACGCCGCCCCGGCGCATCACGAAGACGAGGAGCGCCACGTCTTCCCTCCTCTGCTGGCGGCTGGCCTGTGCGTCGACACCGTGCAACGCCTGCAGAGCGAACACCGGGAAATGACAACCCTGTGGCCTGGGGTGCGCGCCGTGCTGCAAGACGTGGCGGACGCCGACTGGCTCGGCACCGACCCGGGCGACGACGCGCTGCTGGAACGCTTTGCCCGTTTGTACGATTGGCATATCGCCGCCGAGAACGAACTCGTCTACCCCGCCGCAGCGCAGCACCTTGACGCGGCCGCGCA
>JBDTUO010000428.1:0-3019 GCA_040007675.1 Rubrivivax sp. | reverse complement strand
CGACGGCACGCCCAGCCAGTGCCTGCGCAACGTGTCGAGCATCGCGTTCGCCGGCGTCGATCGCCGCACGGCCGTGCTCGGCTGTCTGCTCGGCGACCGCCTGGCCACGCTGCGCGTGCCGGTCGCCGGCGTGGCGCCGACCCACTGGAACTTCACATGACACAGCCGCAGGCGAGCACGGGCTCGATGGTCGACGCGGCCTACGAGCAGATCCGCCGGCGCATCCTCGACAACACCTGGCCGCCGGGTCACCGCGCGCTCGAGCAGGAAGTGGCGCTGGCGCTCGGCATGAGCCGGACACCGGTGCGCGAGGCGATGGTGCGGCTGCGCAACGACGGCCTGGTCGAGCTCATCCCGCGCCACGGCATGCGCGTGCTGCCGGTGTCGTCGACCGACATGCGGGAGATCTACGAGATCCTCACCGCGCTCGAAGGCATGGCGTTGGAGATCCTCGCGCGGCGCAAGCCCTCGGAAGCCGAGTTGAAGCCGCTGGTGGAATCGACGCGCGCGATGGACAAGGCGCTCAAGACCGACGACCTGGATGCCTGGGCCGCCGCTGATGAGCGTTTCCACGGCGCGTTGATCGAGCTCGCCGGCAACCGCCAGCTGCAGGCCACGGTGCTGAACTACTGGGACCGCGCCCACCGGGCGCGCATGTTCACGCTGAAGCTGCGGCCCAAGCCGGTGAACTCGACCAAGGAGCACATGCAGCTCGTCGAACGACTGCGCGCCGGCGACGTGGCAGGGGCGGCGCAGGTCAACCGCAGCCACCGCGAGCGCGCCAGCCGCGAACTGCTCGCGATCTTCGAACGATTCCGACTCCACCAGATGTAGGCCAGCAAGGGGCAGTTCTTGAGCACACGCACCACCTTCGACATCTGCGTCCTGCCCGGCGACGGCATCGGCGTGGACGTCATCGACGCCACCTTGCCGATCCTCGACAAGGTGCAGCGTGACGCCGGCTTCAGCCTGCGCTTTGCGACGCACAAGGCCGGCGCCCAGCACTACCGGGCGAGCGGCGAAGCCCTGCCCGCAGCCACGCTGGAAGCGGCACGCGAGGCCGACGCCATCCTGTTCGGCGCGATGGGCTGGCCGGAAATCCGCTACCCCGACGGCACCGAGATCGCACCCCAGCTGGACCTGCGCGTCGAACTCGACCTGTTCGCCGGCGTGCGCCCGGCGCGGGCCATTCCCGGCATCCCGTTGCCGCTGGCCGACCCGCGCGCGCGCGCCATCGATCTGGTCGTCGTGCGCGAATCCACCGAAGGCCTGTTCGTCTCGCGCGGCAAGGGCGTGATGGTCGACGACCGCGAAGCGCACGACAAACTCGTCATCACACGCGCCGGCTCCGAGCGTGTGCACGACTTTGCGTTCCGCCTCGCGCAGCGGCGCAAGGCCGCCGGGCGCCCGGGGCGCGTGACCTGCGTGGACAAGGCCAACGTGTTCCTGTCGATGGCCTTCTTCCGCAGGATCTTCGACGAACGTGCCGTGGCTTTCTCGGACATCGAGGCGCGCCACCACTACATCGACGCCACCGCGCTCGACATGGTGCGCAAGCCCTGGGACTTCGACGTGATGGTGACCGAGAACATGTTCGGCGACATCCTCTCCGACCTGACCGCGGCCTTGGTCGGCGGCATGGGCATGGCGCCGTCGGCCGACGTCGGCGACCGGCATGGCCTGTTCCAGCCCTGCCACGGCTCGGCGCCCGACATCGCCGGCCAGCGCAAGGCCAACCCGACGGCGATGATCCTCTCGGCCGCACTGATGCTCGACTGGCTGGGAGAACGCCACGGCAACGCGGCGCTGCTCGCCGCGGCCCGGCGCATCGAGCGTGCGGTCGACGAGGTTTTCGCCTCTGGCCGGGTGCAGCCGTTCGACCTCGGCGGCACCGACGGCACGGCCGCGATCGCCGCGGCAGTGGCCTCCAACCTGTAAGGGCACCGGCGTGCAGAAGCTGCGTGTGCTCGGCGTCGGCGCGGGCTACTTCAGCCAGTTCCAGTACCTGGGCTGGCAACGCATCGCCGCGGCGCAGTGCGTCGCGATCGTCAACCGCGACCGCGTGAAGGCGCAGGCGCTGGCCGAGCGCTTCGACGTGCCCCGGGTGTACCAGGACTTCGACGCGGCGCTGGCCGCCGAGCAGCCCGACCTGGTCGACCTGATCACGCCGCCCGAGACGCACCGCGAGTTCGTCTCGCGGGCCGTCGCGCACGGCGTGCCGGTCATCTGCCAGAAGCCGTTCGGCCGCTCGTATGCCGAGGCGGTGGCGATCACCGAAGCCGCCGAGGCCGCCGGCGTGCCGCTGATCGTGCACGAGAACATCCGCTGGATGCCCTGGTACCGCGAGGCGAAGCGGCTGATCGACGACGGCAGGTTCGGCGCCTTGCACGCGGTCGCGTTCCGGCTGCGCCCGGGCGACGGCCAGGGGCCGCGCGCCTACCTCGACCGCCAGCCCTACTTCCAGCAGATGCCCCGCCTGCTGGTGCTCGAGACCGCGATCCACTGGATCGACACCTTTCGCTACCTGATGGGCGAAGTGCGCACGGTGTATGCCCAGCTGCGGCGCATCAACCCGGTGATCGCCGGTGAAGACGCGGGCTACATCGTGTTCGAATTCGACGGCAGTTCGACCGGCCTGTTCGACGGCAACCGCCTGAACGACCATGTCGCCGCCAACCCGCGCCGCACGATGGGCGAGATGTGGCTCGAAGGCGCGGCCGGCGTGCTGCGACTCGACGGCGACGCGCGGCTGTGGTGGAAGCCGCACCAGCAGCCCGAGGTCGAGCACCGCTACGACCGCGGCCCCGACGACACCTTCGGCGGCGGCGCCTGCGAGTGGCTGCAGCGCCACGTGGTGCGCCATTTCACCGACGGCACGCCGGTGGAGAACATGGCGCGCGAGTACCTGGCCAACCTGGCTGTTCAAGAGGCGGTGTACCACTCGGCCGCCACCGGGCAGCGCATCCGGATGAGCGACTTCAACCCCCTGCAACCGGAGGCGGTCGGCGCCGGCGCAGGT
>JBDTUO010000427.1:0-3021 GCA_040007675.1 Rubrivivax sp. | reverse complement strand
CGGCAGGCAATGCCGGCACGCACATCCATTTCCTCAGTCCGGTCGACCTGGAACGACGGGTGTGGCACATCGGCTACCAGGACGTCGCGGCCGTCGGGCGGCTGCTGCGCAGCGGCCGGCTCGACGTGCAACGCGTGGTCGCACTGGCCGGGCCGGGCGCGCTGCGGCCCCGGCTACTGCGCACCCGCATCGGCGCGTCGATCGATGGGCTGACCCGCGGCGAGATCGCCGCCGGGCCGCAGCGCGTGGTCTCGGGCTCGGTACTCGACGGGCGCACCGCGGCGGGCGAGGTGCTGGGCTATCTCGGGCGGCACCACCAGCAGGTTTCGGTGGTCGGCGAGGCGGTCGAGCGCGAACTGTTCGGCTGGATCGCGCCGGGGCGGGACAAGTTCTCGATCTGGGGCGTGGTGCTCGGCGCCTGGCGCCGGAACGCGAAACTGGCACTGACGACGACCACCAACGGCGGGCCACGCGCGATGGTGCCGATCGGCTCGTTCGAGCGCGTGGTGCCGCTCGATCTGATGCCCACGTTTCTGTTGCGCGCACTGCTGATGGGCAATGACGAGACCGCCGAATCGCTGGGCTGCCTCGAACTCGACGAGGACGATCTGGCGCTGTGCACCTTCGTCTGCCCGGGCAAGGCCGAATACGGCCCGCTGCTGCGCGCCGCGCTGACGCGCATCGAGAAGGAGTCCGCCTGATGCGGGCCCTGCGCCAACTGCTCGACCGGGTCGGCAAGCCCTTCCATCCCGGCGGCAAGCTCGAGCGCTTCTACCCGTTGTACGAGGCGGCGGATACGTTCTTCTATGCGCCGGCCAGCGTGACCCGCGGTGGCGCGCATGTGCGCGACGCGCTCGACCTGAAGCGCATGATGATCCTCGTGGTCATCGCCGCGCTGCCCTGCGTGTTCATGGCCATGTTCAACACCGGGCTGCAGGCCAATCTGGCGCTCGACCCGGCCAAGCTGGATTTGCTGAGCGGCTGGCGCCATGCGGTGATCGCCTGGCTCGGCGTGGGCTACTCGCCGACCAGCCTGCTCGCGTGCCTGGTGCACGGCGCGTTGTACTTCGTGCCCTTGTACGCGGTCACGATGGTGGTCGGCCTCGGTTGGGAAGTCGGCTTCGCCATCGTGCGCAAGCTCGAGGTCAACGAAGGCTTCTTCGTCACCGGGATCCTGTTCCCGCTGATCTGCCCCCCGGACACGCCGCTGTGGCAGGCAGCGCTGGCGATCAGCTTCGGCGTCGTGCTCGGCAAGGAGGTGTTCGGCGGCACTGGCATGAACTTCATCAACCCGGCACTGGCCGCGCGCGCTTTCCTGTTCTTCGCCTACCCGGCCAGCATGTCCGGCGACTCGGTCTGGACAGCCCTTCCCGCGGGCGCGGCGCAGGACGGCCTGTCAGGGGCCACGCTGCTGGCGCAGATGCGCCAGATGAGCACGCCGTTCGCCGACCAGGGCTTCTCGTTCTGGAACGCATTCATCGGATTCGAACCCGGTTCGATGGGCGAGACCTCGGCGCTGGCCTGCCTGATCGGCGCGGTGATGCTGATCGTCACCGGCATCGCCTCGTGGCGCACGATGGCCGGCGTCGCGCTCGGCACGATCGCCATGGCCACGTTCTTCAACGTCGTCGGCTCGGGCACCAACCCGTACTACGCGGTGCCGTTCTGGTGGCACATGGTCGCCGGAGGCTGGGCCTTCGGCACGGTGTTCATGGCCACCGATCCGGTGACCTCGCCGTTCTCGAACCCCGGTCGCTGGATTTTCGGGCTGATGATCGGCGCGCTGATCGTGCTGATCCGGGTCGTCAACCCGGCTTATCCGGAGTCGGTGATGCTGGTCATCCTGTTCATGAACGTCTTCGCGCCGTTCATCGACTACCTGACGGTGCGTGCCAACGCGCGCCGACGATTGAAGCGCCGTGCCGAAACTTGATTCCACCCGCTACACCGTGCTGTTCGCGACCGCGGTCAGCGTCGTCTGCGCGCTGCTGGTCTCGACCGCGGCCGTGGGTCTTCGCGATCGACAGGAATCGAACGCCGAGCTGTACCGGCGCAAGAACGTGCTGCTTGCCGCCGGGCTGGCCAAGGCGGATGAACCGCTGTCCCGCGAGGCGATGCAGGCGCTGTTCGACCGCCGTATCCGCGTGCGTGCGATCGACCTGGAAAGCGGACGCTGGATGAGCGACGAGCGCTTCGAGGTCAAGAACTACGACCAGCGCAAGGCCCGCAACGACCCTGCCCGCTCGCGTGCCGCTGGGCCGAACGATGCGCAGGTCGCCCGCGTGCCGGAGGTCGGCACGATCTACGTGGTGGAATCGCCCGCCGGCCAGCCCGAGCAGTACGTGCTGCCCATCGAAGGCATGGGCATGTGGGGCACGTTGTACGGTTTTCTGTCGATGGACCGCGACGGCAACACCGTGCGTGGCCTCACCTTCTACGAGCAGAAAGAGACGCCCGGGCTCGGCGGCGAGATCTCGAATCCCGGCTGGCAGGCGCTGTGGGTCGGCCGCAAGGCCTATGACGAGAACTTCGTGCCGCGACTGGCGGTGGTCAAGGGCCAGGCCGGGCCACCGGCACAGGACCCACACCATGTCGACGGCTTGTCGGGCGCCACCATCACCAGCAACGGTGTTTCCCGCGTCGTGCGCTTCTGGCTGTCCGAAGACGGCTATCGGCCGTTCCTGAAATCTCTCGCCAACGGAGCAGTCTCATGAACACCTCGACGGCGCTGTCGCTGTTCGGCAGGCGCGAACGCAACACGCTGTTGCAACCGGTGCTCAGCGCCAACCCGATCGCGGTGCAGGTGCTGGGCATCTGTTCGGCGCTGGCAGTGACCACGCGCATGGACAAGGCGCTGGTGATGGGCATCGGCGTGACGCTGGTGGCCGGGCTGGCCAACCTGGCGGTGAGCCTGGTGCGCAACCACACGCCGAACAGCATCCGCATCATCGTGCAGCTGGCGATCATCGCCTCGCTGGTGATCGTCGTCGACCAGGTGCTCAAGGCCTACCTGTACGAGCT
>JBDTUO010000426.1:0-3030 GCA_040007675.1 Rubrivivax sp. | reverse complement strand
TGCAGGTGCTGGCAGAAATCGGCGGTGGCCGGCCCGTCGGTGTCGACCCCGACGCCGAGGAAGGCGGCGGCATGCGGCTGGCGCAGGCTCAGGCCCTCGGCCTCCGGCACGCTGACGGCCAGCGCGGGCCGAAACCCGAACAGTTCGAGCCAGCGGCACAGCAGCGCCCGTGCGGCGGGGTCGGATTCGAGCACCAGCACGTCGAGCGAACTCGGCGCGGCAGCCCGTCGGTCGCGCGCCCGGCGCAGCGCCGCGCGGCGCTCGGCCTTCTGGCGGCGCCGCCCGTCGTCGTCGGCGACGTCCTGGGCCGCCTGTGCCGGCTCGACTGTGCCCGTCGCCTCGACCGCCGTGGGTGGATCTGCCGGCCACCCCTCGGACAGCGCGTCGTCCAGGCGGGGCCACTCCGGGACCTCGGTCGGGATCGTGACGGCGTCGAAAGGGGTGTCGGCGTCAGCGCCGGGCGCCGGCTCCAGCCCCGTGCCGCAGCGGTGACAGGCGGCGCGCGTGCGCACGTTGATCGCCGCGCAAGCCGGGCAGCGCGTGATCAGCGGCGTGCCGCACTCGCTGCAGTAGCGGGCCAGCGGCAGCTGTGCCTGCTCGCAGGCCGGGCACACGTGCATCGACAGGTGCTCCGTCACACCGACCTCCCTGCAGCGGGCGTCCGACGGCGCGCCGCGCGTGAGCCTAACCCAGTGCGGCGGCGCGCGGGTTGGCAGTGGACGGTCGGCCTCGCCGCAGCATCAGCACGTTGCCCGCGATCGCGAGCAGTCCGCCGGCCAGCGTCCAGGCGGTGGGCTGGTAGCCCTCGAAGGCGGTCGACACCGCCAGCGCCAGCACCGGCGTCATCACGCCGATGGTCGAGGCAGGGCCCGGGCCGAGGCGTTGCTGCAGGCTCAGGAACGCGCTGAAGGCGATCACCGTGCCCGCCAGCGCCAGGTAGACGAGCGAAAACCACCACGCCGGCGCCCGCGGCAGCGCCGGCAGCGGCCCGGACCACAGCGCGATCAGCGTGGCGGTCAGCGCACCCCAGGCCAGGCCCCAGCCGAGCGCCGGCCAGAATGGCAAGCCGTGCAGCGCGTTGCGGCTGGCCGCCAGCGCGCCGACCGCCGACAGCCCGACCGCGCCGAGCGTGAATACCAGCCCGAGCCCCGCCGACGGGCGCGCTCCCACCGCCGCCAGTTCGGGCGCGAAGATCAGCGCGACGCCGGCCACCCCGAGCGCGCCGCCGAGCACGAAGCGCCCGCTCAGCGGGGTGCGCCAGAGCCACCAGGCGCCGAGCCCGGCCAGCAGCGGCGACGCCGAATAGCCCACCGCGACCAGCCCGGATGGCACGTGGCGCTCGGCGTGGTAGACGCACAGGTAGGCCAGGCCGTACATGAACACGCCCTGCAGCGCGAGCCGCCCATGGGTTCCGGCAGGCACGCGCAGCCCGTCGCCGCGCAGCGTGGCCAGCGCCAGCACGGCGAGCGCGGCAAGACCGAAGCGCAGCGCCACGCCGTACTCGGGCGCCATGCCCTGGAGCTGGTAGACGATCGCGTGCCACGTCGTGCCCCAGATGCCGACCGTGAGCGCGAACAGCTGCCAGGTCGGCAGGCGGGTCATCGGCGGCGGGGGCGGGGTCGCGTCGGCGGGTGGATCAGAAGCGCAGCGTCGCGTGGCCGGTCTGGCCGACCCGCAGCAGGCGCTCGACGCCGTCGAGCACGATCGCGTTCATGCCGAAGCTGATCGCGCCGTCGATGCGTGCATCGCTGCGAAATCCGGCCAGCGTGCGGCCCGGCTCGGCGCCGGGCTCGGCGGTGGCCGGGTCGACGTTCGGGATGCCGCAGCGTCCGCAGGGCTTGACGAGCCGCAGCCGCACCGGGCCGTCGGCGGTGTGCAGCACCAGCTCGTCGATGTGGTCCTCGTCCCAGGGCTCGAGGCCGTCGAGCCAGAGATTGGCGCGGAAACGTTCGCGTTCCACCGGCGGCGCGCCAACCGCGGCCAGCCGCCGGTTCAGGTCCGCCAGCGAGGCGGTCGACGCCACCAGCAGCGCAAAGGCGTCGGCGAACTGCGTGCCGGCGTCGACGTCGCCGGTCCAGCGCGGGTCGGACGGGCGGGCGTGCGCGGGGTCGAAGCGCGCGAGGCGGCAGGGCTGGCCGAGGAAGTCGCTGAACCACTGCGCGGCCAGCGCGCCCATGTCGAAGGCCGCCACCTCGTCGCGCCAGACCCGCACCCGGGTCGGCGCCTCGACCGCGTCGAGCGCCAGGTGCAGCGCCAGCATGCCCGGCGCGCGCAGCCGCAGGTCGTCCTGGCGCAGCGTCGGGCGCACCAGCGCGAGGCGGGGCCATTCGCGCTGGGTCAGCATCTCGCCGTCGGCGTCGACCACCATCCAGGCGCGGTCCAGCTCGAGCCCGGTTTCGATCAGCAAGGCCTCGGTCGGCGCGAGCGCGCCGCAGGACTTGATCGGATGCAGCCCGAGGGCCGCGAGGGTGATGTTCAGGTCGTTCACGGGCGGCCGATGCGGAGGGCGACAGGCGGCGCGCAGGAAGGCGTCCTGCGCGCCGGAGCCGGCGATTGTGCCTGCGCACCGCACCGCGAGCGCGGCCGGTCGCACGCGCCGGTGACGGGCCCGGCGATCCCTACAATTGGCACATGAGCCCAGGCCCGTCGTTCGACATCTGCGTGCGCGGTGCCGGCGCGGTCGCGCTGACCGCCGCGCTGTGCCTCGGTCGGCGCGGCCTGAGTGTCGCGCTGCTGCCTGCACCGCCGGACGTCGGCGCGGAGGCCGGACGGCGCGCCGACGTGCGCGCGTACGCGCTCAACGCCGCGTCGGTGGCGCTGCTGCAGTCGCTGCGCGTGTGGGAGGCGCTGCCGGCCGACGCGCGCACGCCGGTGCTCGACATGCGCGTCGAAGGCGGCGCGCCGGGCGCCGTGCTGCAGTTCTCGGCCTGGCAGGACGCTGTCGAGGCGCTGGCCTGGATCGTCGATGCCGCCGAGCTGGAAACGGCGCTGCACGCCGCCGTGCGCTTCGCCCCCCATGTGCACGGTATT
>JBDTUO010000425.1:0-3032 GCA_040007675.1 Rubrivivax sp. | reverse complement strand
CACCGGTCGCATCACCGGCCGGGCCGCAGACGGGCGTCGTCGTGGCGAACGGTTCACGCATGGGCCAGCAGCCAGGCGTGCAGCTCGGCGGTCGAATGCAGGACGGCGAGCGGCACATGCTCGTGCAAGGCGGCCGGCTCATGCGCGCCATAGGCCACCGCGACGCTGGCCGTGCCGGCATTCGTGGCCAGCTGCAGGTCGTGCGTCGTGTCGCCGATCATCAGCGTGCGCGCGGGGTCGGCGCCGAACTCATGCATCAGCTGCTCGAGCATCATCGGGTGCGGCTTGCTCGCTGTCTCGTCGGCGGTGCGGGTGGCGTCGAACATCGTGTGCAGCGCGGAGTGGGCGAGCGCGGCGTCCAGCCCGGCGCGGTGCTTGCCGGTCGCCACCGCCAGCCAGTGGTTGCGGGCCTTCAATGCCGCCAGCATCTCGAGCGTGCCGGGGAACAGGACGAGGCTGTCCTGGCGCACCATGTAGTGCTGGCGGTAGCGCCGCCCGAGCTCCGGGTAGCGCTCCGGCGGCAGCCCGGGCGCGGCGTGGCGCAGCGCGTCGTGCAGCCCGAGTCCGATCACGTACGCGGCCTGGCTCGCACTCGGCACGTCGACGCCCAGATCGACGCAGGCGGCCTGGATGCATTCGACGATCAGTGCGGTGCTGTCGAACAAGGTGCCGTCCCAGTCGAAGACGACAAGGTCGAAGTGGCGCGGCGTCATGGCAGGACCTGTGCGAGCAGCGACTTGCAGTCGGACGGAAGCGCGCTGTCGAGCGCGATCCGGTGGCCGTCCGCCGGGTGGTCGAACTCGAGGTGGCGCGCGTGCAGGAACATGCGCGCGAAGCGGCGCTCGCGCGCGAAGACGCGGTTCAGCGCGAAGTCGCCGTACTTCGGGTCGCCGACGATCGCGTGGCCGTGGTGCGCCAGGTGCACCCGGATCTGGTGCGTGCGGCCGGTCTTGATCGTGACGTCGAGCAGCGTCGCTGCCGGGCCCGTGCGCACGACGCTCACGAGCGTGATCGAGCGCCGCGCGGCGTCCTGGTCGGGCGCCACGACGCGCACCTGGCGCTCGCCGGCGGCGTCGACGCTGCGCTGCAGCGGCAGGTCGATCACCTTCAGCCGCGCCGGCCAGGTGCCGGCGACGAGCGCCGCGTAGACCTTGACCGTGCCACGGGCCCGGAACTGGTCCTGCAGCCGCGTCAACGCGCTGCGCCGCTTGGCCAGCAGCAGGATGCCCGAGGTCTCCTTGTCGAGCCGGTGCACGAGTTCGAGGAAGGGCGCCTGCGGGCGCGCCCGGCGCAGCTGCTCGATGACGCCGAAACTCACCCCGCTGCCGCCGTGCACGGCCACGCCGGCCGGCTTGTCGACCGCCAGCAGTTGCTCGTCCTCGAACAGGACCGGGAACTCGCGCGGCGGCGCGGCCGCCGCGTTCACATCGCGCTCCGCGGTGCGGACCGGCGGCAAGCGGACGACGTCGCCGCTGGCCACGCGCGTGTCGGCTTGCGCGCGCCCCTTGTTGACCCGCACCTCGCCGGAGCGGATGACGCGATAGACGTGCGTCTTCGGCACGCCCTTGAGCAGGCGCAGCAGGAAGTTGTCCAGCCGCTGGCCGTCCGCGCCGTCGCCGACGCGCACCTCGCGCGCCGCGGGACGGCTGCCGGGACGTTCACCGGCCGATTTGGCCCCTATAATCCGCGGCTCCACGTACGTGCGATAAGTGCTTGATCTGCCGGAGTTTACCCGGGCACCAGCGCAAGAACGTGGCCGTGCGGGCACCGACCGGTGCCCGACCCCGGAGATGCAACACCTTCGCGCCAGCCGTGTGGGCCGGGCTGCCAGAGCAGCCGGGCGGCGCGCGGCGCAAGGTGGCAGAGAACGGACCAGGAACCCGGCTGCCCGCGACTGTCGCGGACGGCAACGAAAACAACTGCGGTGCCAGGCCGGCGCCTTCACGGCCAGCCTGACACCCGCGTCGCCCCGACGCCCCGCCGCGCACCATGCCCCTGCCCACCCGACGCCAGCCGCCCCGGACACGATCCGCCGGGCGTGCCCGGTTGCGCGCGGCGGACGGCACGGTGTCTCCGGGCTGCTGGGCGACGCACGCGCCAACGCCGCGCGCCTGAACCCCTCGCGCCTGCGGGCGCGATCGGTGCGCGGTCCAGGGCATTTCGCCACACGGTTCCCAGCGGCTGTTCTCGTGCATCGGACCTTTCCCACCGAGGACACCCGATGAAGAGAATGCTGATCAACGCCACGCAGCCCGAAGAGCGGCGGCTGGCCATCGTCGACGGCCAGAAGCTGCTCGACTTCGAAACCGAGCTCGAAGGGCGCGAACAGCGCAAGGGCAACATCTACAAGGCGGTCATCACCCGCGTCGAGCCTTCGCTCGAAGCCTGCTTCGTGGATTACGGCGAGGATCGCCACGGCTTCCTGCCGTTCAAGGAAATCTCGAAGAACTACTTCCGTGACGGTGTGGCCGCGCGTGAGGCGCGCATCCAGGACGCCGTCAAGGAAGGCGACAGCCTGCTCGTGCAGGTCGACAAGGAAGAGCGCGGCAACAAGGGCGCGGCGCTGACGACCTTCGTCAGCCTGGCCGGGCGCTACCTGGTGCTGATGCCGAACAACCCGCGCGGCGGCGGCGTCAGCCGGCGCATCGAGGGCGAGGACCGCGAGGAACTGAAGGAAAACCTCGAGCAGCTCGAGTACCCGAAGGGCATGAGCCTGATCGCGCGCACCGCCGGCATCGGCCGCAGCGCCGCCGAGCTGCAGTGGGACCTGAACTACATGCTCAAGCTCTGGGAGGCGATCGACAGCGCCTCCGGAGCCGGCAAGGGCGCGTTCCTGATCTATCAGGAATCGAGCCTCGTGATCCGGGCGATCCGCGACTACTTCACCGCCGACATCGGCGAGATCCTGATCGACACCGACGACATCTTCGATCAGGCGCAGCAGTTCATGAACCACGTGATGCCGGAGACGGCCAATCGCGTGAAGCGCTACCGCGACGACGCGCCGCTGTTCAGCCGCTTCCAGATCGAGC
>JBDTUO010000424.1:0-3038 GCA_040007675.1 Rubrivivax sp. | reverse complement strand
CCTGCGCCTGCACCGACACGTCGAGCGCACTGACCGCCTCGTCGAGCACCAGCACTTCGGGGTTCAGCGTCAGGCAGCGCGCGATCGCGACACGCTGGCGCTGGCCGCCGGAAAACTCGTGCGGGTACTTGCCGAAGGTGCGCTCGTCGAGCCCCACCTTCTGCAGCAGCGCGCGGGCCCGCTGCTCGCGCTCGTCGGTCGACGCGCCGACGCGGTGGATCGCCATCGGCTCGATCAGTGTCTGGCCGATCGTGAAGCGCGGGTTCAGCGAGGCATAGGGGTTCTGGAAGACGATCTGGATGCGCCGCCGCATCGGCTGGCGCTCGGCATCGCTCAGGGCGAGCAGGTTCTTGCCGTCGAACATCACCTCGCCGGCCATCGGGCCGGAGTGCGGCTCGTGCAGGCGCAAGAGCGTGAGGCCCATGGTCGTCTTACCCGAGCCCGATTCGCCGACCACGCCCAGCGTGTGGCCGCGCCGGAGCTGGAAGTTGACGTCGCGCACCGCCTTGAATTCGCGCCGGCCGAACACGCCCTGGCGCAGCCAGAAGCTCTTGGCCAGTGACTTCACCTCCAGCACCACCGGCGCGGCCGGATCCTTGGCCTGGGCAGGTGCGTGCGTGGCGCGGCCGGCGATGTGGTCGTCGATCACCATCAGCCGCGCTGGGATGTGCTCGGCCAGGCCCGGGCGGCAGGCGAGCAGTGCCTTGGTGTAGGCGTCTTGCGGCGCGCTGAAGATCTGCGCCACCGGCCCCGCTTCGCGCACCGTGCCCTGGCGCATCACGACGACCCGGTCGGCAATCTCGCCGACCAGCGCGAGGTCGTGGCTGATGAACAGCACCGACAGGCCGTGCTTGGCCTTCAACTTCGCCAGCAGCTCGAGGATCTGGCGCTGGATCGTCACGTCGAGCGCGGTGGTCGGCTCGTCGGCGATCAGCAGCTTGGGCTCGCAGGCCAGCGCCATCGCGATCATCACGCGCTGCTGCTGGCCGCCGGACAACTCGTGCGGGTAGGTCGACAGGCGCCGCCGCGGCTCGGGCATGCCGACCTCGACCAGCAGCGCCTCCGCGCGTTCGAGGGCCGCGCGCCGGCTCAGTCCCAGGTGCTTGATCAGCGGCTCGGTGAGCTGAGCGCCGACGGTGAAGACCGGGTTGAGCGACTGCATCGGGTCCTGGAAGACGCAGGCGATCTCCTTGCCGCGCAGGGCCTGCAGATCGGCCAGCGACGCCTTCAGCAGGTCCCGCCCCTGCCACAGCACGCGCCCGCTGCGCTCGGCGTTGTCGGGCAGCAGGTTGAGCATCGACATCGCGGTCACGCTCTTGCCCGAGCCGGATTCGCCGACCAGCGCGACGATCGAGTTCTCCGGGATGTCGAAGCTGACGCCGCGCACGGCGTCGGCGCGCCGCATGACGCCGTTCTCGCGCCCCATGCGGAAGCTCACCGCCAGGTCCTGGATCGACAGCAGCATCTCGGAACCCATCATTCCAGCCCGCGCAGCTTGGGGTCGAGGGCGTCGCGCACCGCGTCAGCCAGCAGCGAAAAAGCCGTCACGAACAGCGCCATGAACACCGTCGCCGCAGCGAGCTGCCACCAGTAGCCCAGGATCAGCTCGCTCTGCGCCTCGGCCAGCATCGTGCCCCAGGACACGTCCTCGACGCCGACCCCCAGCCCGAGATAGGACAGGATCACCTCGGCCTTGATGAAGCCGACCACCAGCAGGCTCATGCGCACCAGCACCACGTGGCTGACGTTGGGCAGGATGTGGCGGAACATGCGCGAGCGGGCCGACGCGCCGATCGCTTCGGCGGCCCGCACGTACTCGCGCGAGCGGTGCTTCATGAACTCGGCGCGGACCTGGCGGTACAGCCCCGTCCAGCCGACCAGGCCGAGGATGATCACCACTGTCCAGATGCCGCGCGGGATGATCGCGCCGGTGCGGTTGAGCACCGCGGCCAGCGCGAAGATCAGCAGGATGTCGGGGATCGCGGTGAACACCGTGTAGAGCCACTCGAGGAAATCGCCGACCTTGCCGCCGAAGAAGCCGGCCAGCGCACCGAGCAGCGTGCCGAGCAGGGTGGCCAGCAGCGCCGCCATCACGCCCACTGCGACCGACACCTGGGTGCCCTTGATCGCCTTGGACAGGACGTCTCGGCCGAGCCGGTCACCGCCGAGCGGCAGCGTCTCGGCCTTCGGCGCGACGGTTGTCTCGTACTGCTTGGCGCGCTCGGCCCATTCCTTGTATTTCGGCGCCAGCGGGTCGATGTCGCTCAGGTCGACGTTGGGCCCCTTGGGCTGCTCGATCGCGCCGGTCGCTTCGGGCGGCGCGGGGCCGAGCAGCGTCGGCGGCGCGTTCGGCACGCCAACCTCCTGCTGCCAATGCCGGGCGACGAGGCCGACGCCCGACAGCGTGATCAGCAACAGGAACGCGAACACGATCAGCATCGACACGAAGCCGACACGGTCGCGCTTGAAGCGCCGCCACGCGGCGTGCCAGACGCCTTCGGAATGTTCAATCGGCGCGACGCCGGCGGTGGGCAGCACGGCGCTCATTTCAGCGTCACCCGCGGGTCGACGACCGTGTAGAGCACATCGGTGGCCAGGTTGATCAGCATCGTCAGCATCGCGAGATAGACGGTGGCCGCCTGGATGACCGGGTAGTCGCTGCGGTTGACTGCCTGCAGCACCTCGCGCCCGAGACCGGGGATCGAGAAGAAGACCTCGATCAGGAACGAGCCGACGAAGATGCCCGGCAGCGCCAGGCTGACGTTGGTGAGGATCGGGATCATCGCGTTGCGCAGCACATGGCGGAACAGCACCGGCCCTTCGGCCAGGCCCTTGGCGCGCGCGGTGCGCACGTAGTCCTGACCCAGCTCGTCGAGGAAGAAGCTGCGGTACAGCCGCGTCTGCGGCGACACACCGACCGCCACCGCCAGCAGCACCGGCAGCGGCACGTAGGTGAGCAGGTTGTTCAGCGTCGAATCGCTCCAGCCCTGCACCGGGAACCAGCCGAGCTGGAAGCCGAACACGTACTGGCCGACGAT
>JBDTUO010000423.1:0-3044 GCA_040007675.1 Rubrivivax sp. | reverse complement strand
GTCGAAGAGCCGGCGGTCGGCGTGCGCGTGATGTCGGCCGAGACCGCGCGCGCGATGCGCCACATGCTGCAGCTGGCCGCGGGCCCCGGCGGCACGGCGCCGAAGGCGCAGGCGGTCGGCTACTCGGTCGGCGGCAAGACCGGCACCGCCCGCAAGCAGGAAGGCAAGGTCTACTCGACCGAGAAATACCGCGCGTGGTTCGTCGGGCTCGCGCCGGTGCAGCAGCCGCGCATCGTGGTCGCGGTGATGGTCGACGAGCCGCGCAAGGGCCAGTACTTCGGCGGCGACGTCGCGGCGCCGGTGTTCAGTCAGGTCGTGCAGCAGACGCTGCGCTCGCTCGGCGTGCCGCCGGACATCGAGGTCAAGCCGGAGATCGTCAACACGCCCGGCCCGGCCGAGCCGGAGAGCTTCTGATGCCGCTGACCCGGCTCAAGTCGACCGACGCCGCCGCACGCTGGCTGCAGTCGTGGGTCACCGGCACGCTGCGCAGCGACAGCCGCGCGGTGGCGCGCGGCGACGCCTTCATCGCCTGGCCCGGCCACGCGACCGACGGCCGCCGCTACGTCACCGCTGCGCTGGCTGCCGGTGCCGCCACCTGCGTCGTCGAGGCCGACGGCGTCGAGGCTTTCGGGTTCGACGACGCGCGCATCGCCGCGCTGCCCGGCCTGAAGGGCGCCACCGGCCGCATCGCCGACGCCTACTTCGGCCACCCGAGTGCGGCGCTCGACGTCATCGCCGCCACCGGAACCAACGGCAAGACCTCGACCGCGTGGTGGACCGCGCAGGCGCTCGGCGCGCTCGGGCGCCGCTGCGGCGTCATCGGCACGCTCGGCATCGGGGAGCCGCCCGCGGCCGGCGGTGGCGCCGGCACGGTGACCGCGACCGGGCTGACGACGCCCGACCCGGTAGCGCTGCAGGCCGCGTTGCGGCGGTTTGCCGACGCCGGTTTCGGCGCCTGCGCGCTCGAGGCCTCGTCGATCGGCCTCGACGAGCGCCGGCTCGACGGCACGACGATAGACGTCGCGCTGTTCACCAACTTCACGCGCGACCACCTCGACTACCACGGCGGCATGGACGGCTACTGGGCGGCCAAGCGACGCCTGTTCGGCTGGCCCGGGCTGCGGGCCGGCGTGCTGCACACCGACGACGCCGCCGGCGCGCGGCTGGCGGACGAACTGGCCGGCTCCGGCATCGACCTGTGGCCGGTCGGCACCGGCGCGGCCGCGCGGCTGCGCGCCGATGCGGTGCGCTACGAGAACGACGGCCTCGTGTTCGATCTGCACGAGGCGGGCGCGGGCGACGGCGCGCCGACGTCGGTGATCGTGCGCACTGCGCTCGTCGGTGGCTACAACGTCGGCAACCTGCTGGTGGTGCTGGGCGCGCTGCGCGCGCTGGGGGTGCCGCTGGCCGACGCGGCGGCGGTGGTGCCGCGGCTGACGCCGGTGCCGGGGCGGCTGCAGCGGGTCGGCAGCGGTGCGCCCGAGGTGCTGGTCGACTATGCGCACACGCCGGATGCGATAGAGCAGGTGCTGCGGGCGCTGCGGCCGCTCGCCGCCGCCCGGGGTGGCAAGCTGTGGTGCGTGTTCGGCTGCGGCGGCAACCGCGACGCCAGCAAGCGCCCGCTGATGGGCGCGGCGGCCGAACGCGGCGCCGACCACGTGGTGCTGACGAGCGACAACCCGCGTCACGAGGCGCCGGGCGCGATCCTGGCGCAGATCGCCGCCGGGCTCGCGCGGCCCGCCGCCACGCCGGTGATCGAGGACCGGCGGTCGGCGATCGTGCACGCACTGGCCGGCGCGGCGCCGGCCGACGTGGTGCTCGTCGCCGGCAAGGGCCACGAGGATTACCAGGAAGTCGCCGGCGAGCGGCTGCCGTACTCCGATGTCGACGTCGTGCAGCGGCAGTTCCAGGAGCGGCGCACATGATGGCGCTGGCGACCGCCCACGCGCTGCTGCCGGGCTCGACGCTGGTCGGCGACCCCACCACGCTGATCCGGCGCGTGCACAGCGACAGCCGCTCGCTGCGCCCCGGCGACCTGTTCGTCGCGCTCAAGGGCGAACGTTTCGACGCCCACACCTTCCTGCCGCAGGCGTCGGCGGCGGGCGCGGTCGCGCTGCTGGCCGAGCACGGCATCGAGGCCGCCGGGCTGCCGGGCCTGCAGGTGCCCGACACGCTGATTGCGCTGCAGACGCTGGCGCAGCGCTGGCGCGCCGGGCTGATGCTGCCGCTGATCGCCGTCACCGGCAGCAACGGCAAGACGACGGTGACGCAGATGCTCGGCGCGATCCTTCGGGCCTGGGTCGGCGACGCCGCGCTCGCCACCGCCGGCAACCTGAACAACCACATCGGCGTGCCGCTGACGCTGCTGCGGCTGTCGCCGACGACGCGCGCTGCCGTGGTCGAGCTCGGCATGAACCACGTCGGCGAGATCGCCGAGCTGGCGGCGCTGGCGGCACCGACGGTGGCGCTGGTCAACAACGCGCAGCGTGAACACCAGGAGTTCATGACCAGCGTCGAGGCGGTCGCGCGCGAGAACGGCGCCGTCATCGCCGCGCTGCCGGGCTCCGGCACCGCGGTGTTCCCGGCCGACGACGCCTTCACGCCGCTGTGGAGCGGGTTCGCGGGCACTCGGCGTTGCCTGCGCTTCGGCGCCGGCCCCGACGCCGACGTGCGGGCCGACGCCGCGTGGCAGGGCGAGGCCTGGTCGTTGACCCTGCACACCCCGGCCGGGAGCGCGCCGCTGAGCCTGCACATAGCGGGCGCCCACAACGTGCGCAACGCGCTCGCCGCGGCGGCGTGTGCGCTCGCCGCGGGGGCGCCGCTCGGCGCCATCGTCACCGGACTGGCCGCCTTTGTGCCGGTGGCCGGCCGCTCGGCGCTGCGCCAGATCGAGTGGCGCGGGCAGCGCGTCGCGCTGGTCGACGACAGCTACAACGCCAATCCCGACTCGGTGCTGGCGGCGATCGACGTGCTCGCGGCGCTGCCCGGCCCGCGCTGGCTGGTGCTCGGCGACATGGGCGAGGTCGGCGACCAGGGGCCGGCGT
>JBDTUO010000422.1:0-3045 GCA_040007675.1 Rubrivivax sp. | reverse complement strand
CGTGCGCCCCCGGCGCGCCCGCCGGCCGCCGCGCCAGCGCCCTGCGCGAGCAGCTCATCGAGGTTCTTGCGGATCTCGTTCTCGATCGTCGTGCTGAACGCACCGAGCAGGAAGCCGAGCTTGGCGTCGAGATCGAAGTGATCCGCGCTGACGATCAGCCGGCCCTGGCAGCCGCTGCGCTGGAACTCCACCGTGTCGGTGGTGTCACCTTCGACCACCGCGCATTCCATGCCGAACTGCTGCTCGGCCTTTTCGGCCCATAACCAGGCGACTTCGCGCGCGCGCGGCAGTCCGAGGTCGTGGTCGCGTCGAATGCGGATGTCGGGCACGGTCTGTCTCCTGGGTGCTGGGAACGTGTGGGCGGGCCGATCACGGCACGGCGTGCAGTGTGGCAAGGCGTTGATCCTTCGGCAAGGCTGCGATGCGCCGCACCGCCGCGTGGAAGCGCGTGAAGTCGGACCCCTGCTGCACGAACAGGCGCTCGAAGTCCGGCACGAGGTCCGAGTACGCGCCCTGGATCGCGAGCGCGGCGTTGTTGACCTCGGCGAACCAGCGGTCATAACCCGGCCAGCCATCCCAGGCGCCGGCCTTGAGGCGCGTGTGGTCGTCGCGCAGGCGCTGCAGCCGCGCCGCCTTCGCCGCGCGCCTGGCGTCGGCGCCCAGCGCCGGGTCGGCATAGACCTGCACGAGGTCCTGGCGGGCGGCTTGCAGCAGCGCACGGAACTCGCCCCGGCGCCGGTCGACCGCCTCCAGCGCGTCGGTGACGGCGCGCGCCTGCGCGTCGGCCTGGCTCGCGAGCCAGCGGCGGCCGCCGATGCGCTCGACGGCGGTCGCGTACGACTCGTTGAACGCGGTGTCGTCGGCGACGTAGACCACCTGGTGCGCGAGCTCGTGGAAGATCAGCCGCGCCAGTTCACCCTCGGGCCACCCGATGAAGGTCGACAGCAACGGGTCGCCACCGAGCCAGTCGGTCCAGCCGAGGGTCGAGTACGCCGGCACGCCGTAGACCTGCACCTCCCAGCCCTCGGCGCGCAACTGCGCTGCCAGGGCGTCGGCGTCAGCCCGGTCGTAGTAACCCCGGTAGCCGACACAGCCCATGCCCGCATAACACCAGGTCTTCAGCGTCAGCGACAACTCGGGCGCCGCGACGACGTTCCAAAGCGCCGCAGGTCGGTCGAGCGCGGCGTAGCGGCGGTAACTGCGGTTGTCCGGCAGCGCCAGCTCGTGCACCGCGAACTCGCGCATCTGCTGCGCCCGCTCGAGCTGCGCGCGCAGCGGCGCCGGCGTCGTGGGGTCGGCGATCCACTGCGACAGCGGCTTGGCGCGCTCGACGATCTCGAGGTGGCCGGTCAGCGCCTGGCCGACGTAGCCGACGCTGCTGCAGCCGCTGCCGACGCAGACGAGGACGGCCGCGACCCCAAGCGTGCCGATCAGCGAGCCGGCCGCCACCGCCAGCCAGCGCCGCGTCACGCCGCGGCGACCGCGCGGCCGGCCGCCGGGTCGACCCGCGCCGCCGGATCGGCCAGCTCGGCAGCCACCTCGACCATGCAGTCGAAGAAACTCGGCGCCCGGCCGAGCTCGGTCAGCCACCGGTGCGTCAACGGGTTGACGCTGTCGTGACAACCGCCGTCGGCGAACGGCTCCGCGGGCAGCGCGAGCTGCCGCCAGCCCTGTTCGAGCAGCGCGTCGACAGCCTGCATCGTCACCAGCAGCGCGCAGGTGTCGGGGCAGTCGTGCGGGCAGGCGCCGCGAACCGTGACGTCCGTCATTCGCATCACGAACTATTGCACACGACCCCCCCGCATCGGCGGGGCCACCGATACATTGCGGCGTGCTGGCGCGCACCGAGGCGCCCGCCTCCCGCCGCGCCCCAACCTGCCACCGCCGAATGATCTCCCCTGCCCCCACCCGCCGTCATGTCCTGGCCCGCCTGGCCGCCGGCGCCGCCGTTGCCAGCCTGGGCGTGCCGGCCGCGCGCGCGCAGGCGGACCGGCGCATCGTGCTCGGCCAGTCGTGCGCGCTGACCGGCCCGGCCGCGCAGCTCGGGCTGCAGATGAACCGCGGCGCGCGCATCGTGTTCGATGCGGTGAACGCCGACGGCGGCGTGAACGGCCTCACGATCGAGCTGAAGGCGCTCGACGACGGCTACGAGCCCGAGCGCTGCAAGGCCAACACCGAGCGCTTCATCCGGGACGAGGTCTTCGCGCTGTTCGGCTACGTCGGCACGCCGACCTCGCTCGCCGCGCTGCCGCTGATCAACGACGCGCGCTTGCCCTTCATCGGCCCGTTCACCGGCGCCGAGGCGCTGCGCGACCCGTTCAGCCGGCCGGTGTTCCATGTGCGGGCCTCGTATTTCGACGAGACGGCGCTGATCGTCAAGCAGTTGACGTCGCTCGGCCTGAAGAAGATCGCCGTCTTCCGGCAGAACGACAGCTACGGCCAGGCCGGGCTGGACGGCGTCGTGCGGGCGCTGAAAGCGCAGAACCTGGCGCCGGTGGCAGTGGGGCTGGTCGAGCGCAACACGGTCGACGTCGCCGCCGCGGTGCAGGCGATCGTGCCGGCCCAGCCCGACGCGGTGGTCCAGATCAGCGCCTACAAGAGCTGCGCCGCGTTCATCCGCGCCGCGCGCAAGGCCGGCTACGGCGGCACCTTCTACAACGTCAGCTTCGTCGGCACCCAGGCGCTGGCCGACGAACTCGGCCGCGAGGCGCTCGGCGTCGTCATCAGCCAGGTGATGCCGTTCCCGTTCGGCACCACGCTGCCTGTCGTGCGGGAGTTCCTCGCTGCGGTGGCGCGGGCGGGCGGCGACGCGCACGCCAACTACTCGAGCATGGAAGGCTACCTCGCCGCGCGGGTGCTGGTGGAGGGCCTGCGCCGCGCCGGCCGCAACCCCGGCCGGGACACCCTGGTGACGGCGCTGGAATCGATCCAGCGCTGGGACCTCGGCGGCTTCATGGTCGACTTCGGCCCGCGCGACCACGCCGGCTCGCACTTCGTCGAGTTGTCGATGCTGACCGGCGACGGCAAGGTGCGGCGCTAGTCCCG
>JBDTUO010000421.1:0-3049 GCA_040007675.1 Rubrivivax sp. | reverse complement strand
GCGAACGCGCTGCGTCAGCGGGTGATCGAGTCGCTCGTCTCGACGTTGTCCGCCGGCTGGTATGCGTAGCCGCCGAGCGCGACGCCGGTCACGGTGAACGTGAAGGTGCCCCCCGAACGTGTCAGCGGGGAGTTCAGCCGCACGACCCCGGTGCTGCTGGTGCTGCCGCTGACCGTGCCCGAGACGATGCCGCTCCAGCGCCCCGAGACGCTTGCGCCGACCACCGGCTGGCCGTTGCCGGCGCGCACCGCGACGGCGGCGATCGCGCGTGCCTTGCCGCCCTTGGCCGACGCCAGGCTCAGCCCGATGTCGGTCACCCGCATCGGCGGCGTCGCGACCACCGGGGCGACCGTGATGGTCGTGCTGCGGGTGGCCGACAGCCCGCTGTCGTCAGTCACGCGCAGCTGGGCGGTGAACGTGCCGGCACTCTGGTAGGTGTGGCTCGCGGTCGCGCCGCTCGCGCTGCCGCCGTCGCCGAACGTCCATGTGAAGCCGACGATGCTGCCGTCCGGATCCGACGAGCCGGCGGCCGAGAAGGCCACCGTCAGCGGCACGGTGCCGCTGGTGGGCGTGGCGCTCAGGATCGCGGTCGGCGGCTGGCCCGCGCCACCGGTCGCCGGGACGAGGCCCGACACGCCGTACTGGCCGGTGCTGCCGTAGGCCGTGTAGCCGGTGGTCAGCGGGTCGCCTTTGCCGACCCCGGTGACCGCCAGGTAGTAGCTGCCCGCCGCTGGCAGCGTCGTCGTGATCGCGGCGCTCAGCGCGTCGACCGCATTGGCGCTGGCGAGCAGGCTGCCCGCGCCGTTGCGCAGCTCGATCTTGAGGTCGGCGTTGCCCGAGCGCCAGGCCGGCACGACGTTGAACGTCGCGCTGCCGGCCCCGGCGACGAACGAGAACGTGTCGACGTCGCCCGGGCGTTCGATCACGCCGTCGCCGGCGAGCACTGCCGCGCCGCCGGAGGCGCTCGTCGCGAGCGGCGTCGCGCTGGCCAGCGTGCCGCCATGGTCGTCGGCGCGCAGCGGCAGGCCGTTCTGGCCCATGACCACGTAGTCGTCCTGCGTGTTGTTGGCGGTCGCGTATTCACCCTTGCTCCACTGCACCAGTGCCTGGTAGTAGCCCACGCCCATGATCGGCGCCCAGCCGGTCGTGCCGCTGCCCTGGCCCTGGTAGTAGCCGCCACCCGAATAGCCGTCGTGCAGCAGCCCCATGTTGTGGCCGGCCTCGTGCGAGATCGCCTCGGCGACGTACTTCTCGTTGCCGTTGCCGAGCGCGTCGTAGAAAACCAGCGCGGGTTTGTAGGTGTCGCTGTCGTCGAAGATGCCGATGTACGCGACGCCGCCGCAGCTGCAGCTGTAGACGCCAGCCTTGGTCGTGATCAGCACCGTGGTGCCGAACACATCGTCGCCCGAGCCGCTGCGCGTCAACGCCTCGGGCGGGGGCGGCTCGGTCGTGACGTCGACGTCGAAGGGGGCGTAGTCCTCCGCGACGCGCTGCCAGATGTACTGGATGCGCTCGAGCTCCGCGGTCGAGTTCGTGAACGGCACGCCGTCGAGGTCGAACGGCGGCGCGGTGATCGTGCCGCTGCTGCCGTTCCAAGCGGTGTTGCTGAGCACCGCGCCGCGGAAGTTCAGGTAGATCGTGCGCTTGGCACCCGGCCGGCTGTGCAGCAGGTAGGTCTGGGCCAGTGGGGCGAGCGTGCCGTCGAGCGCGCCCGATGGCGCGGCCGACGCGGGGTCGGCCGGAAGCGGATGGTCGAGTTCTTCCTCGACGAACAAGCGGCCCTGGCGGTCGATGCGCAGCCGGCGGTCGTTCAGCAGCAGCGCGCGAAACTCGTCGGGCGACTTGCCGTACCAGGCCGCGACCTCCGGCAGGCGCTCGCCGAGCAGCTCGACCGCGCGCGCGCCCTGGGCACGCGCCTGCGGCAGGCGCAGCGCCGGGAAGGGCGGCTTCGCGCGCGGCGCGGCCGTCGACGCGGCGCGTCCCTGGGCGGCCGCCGGGACGGCGACGATGCCGATCGAGGCGCCGACGGCCAGCATCGCGGCCGTCGCGAGCAGGGAGCGGGTCGGCCGGCCGCGACGCGCCGCGCAGCGAGCGTCGGTTCCGGAACGGGGGGATAGGGGCATGCGATCTCCAGCAGCAGGGCCGCCGCGGTGGACGGGATGGCGCGGAATCTATCGGCGCTGCCGGTCGCGCCCGCAAGCAGGCGTTACGGCGCCCGGAGGGCGCGGCGGCGGAAAACGCCGACCTTTTGCGCGCAGCGCGCGGCCCGGCGCGAGGGAGGGATGCGCGCGGGGCGGCCGCGCGTGACGGCGGTCACGCAAGCAGGGCAGCGACCGGGGTCGCATCCGTGCTCTACGGACCGCAGCGCCTGGTGGTCGCGGCGTGCCGCCACCGTCACAACTGGATGCCAGACGGGAGGGCCGCGCGTGCCCCCTGCCACACCTGACGGCGGCGCGCTCCCGCGCGCGCTCAGCAGGAGTCAGAGGCGGTCAGGAGCCCTTGCGCAGCGCGGTGACGGTGTACTGGCCGCCGACCTTTGCGGCGTCGAAGCGCACCTGGTCGCCGACGGCGAGCCCGTCGAGCCATTTCGGGTCCTGAACGCGAAAGACCATGGTCATCGGCGGCATGTCGAGGTTGCGGATCTCGCCATGCTTGAGCGTGACCTTGCCCTGGGCGGCGTCGACCTTGACGACCTCGGCCGAGGTCGCCTGTGCGGAGGCACCGACGCCGGTGGCCAGCAGGGCGAGGAGAACGACGGTGGAGCGCATTGGGGTCATGGACGGATCGGCAAGCAGCCGCTCGGGGCCGGACAGCGGCCGAGTAGAGCTTACAACGCACGGGGCGTTCGGCCGGAGGACAGGCGCCGGCCGGGCCGAGGCCCGTGGCTTGCTCGCACGCACTCCTACAATCATTCGCACCCACCCTGTGCGGACGCCGACCCATGAGCAGCACTCCTCCCGTGGCCGACCATTCGCTGGAACACATCACGCCGCGCGACCAGGCCGAGATCCTGGCGCAGGCGCTGCCCTACATCCGCAAGTTCCACGGC
>JBDTUO010000420.1:0-3061 GCA_040007675.1 Rubrivivax sp. | reverse complement strand
GAGCTCGCCGGGCCGCCCCAAGGGCGAATTCCGAAGGGCGCAGCCCGAAGGCAGTCCAATGAGCTCGCCGGGCCGCCCCAAGGGCGAATTCCGAAGGGCGCAGCCCGAAGGCAGTTCAGTGAGCGAACGAGGCGGCGTCATGCCGGCCTGGCCGGACGGCGTGCAGCGCGTCGCTGACGCGCTCGCGGCGGCCGGCCACCCGCATCCGCCGCGCTGGCTGGACGTGGCCGCGCGCACCGCGCAGCAGGCGGCCGACGCGCTCGGCGTCGCGGTCGGGCAGATCGCCAAGAGCGTGATCTTCCGGCGCCTGGCCGACGACGCGGTGGTCCTCATCGTGACGTCTGGCGACCGGCGCGTCGACGAAGCCAAGGTGGCGGCGCTGGCCGGCGCGCTGGGCCGCGCCGACGCCGCCTTCGTGAGGGCGCGGACCGGTTTCGTGATCGGCGGCGTCGCCCCGCTGGCCCACACGGCGCCGCCGCTGACGTGGATCGATCGAGAGCTGTTCCGCTTCGAGGGCCTGTGGGCCGCGGCGGGCCATCCGAACGCGGTGTTCCCGCTCGCACCGGCGGATCTGGAGCGCCTGACCGGCGCGCCGGTGGCCGACGTGACCGACGTGACCGACGTGACCGCAGTGCCGCCACCATGAGCGCGCCGGTGCGCAGCCCCTGCATCGACGTCTGCCAGATGGACGCCGCCAGCGGCTGGTGCGAGGGTTGCCTGCGCACGATCGACGAGATCATCGCGTGGGGGCAACTCGACGACGCTGCCAAGCGCGCCGTCTGGATCGAACTGAGTGCACGCCGGGTGGTCTGGCGCCAGCGGCGGCGCGACGGCCCGCCGCCTCCACCCTCGGCCGGCTGAGCCGGTGCACTGGAGACAAGAACAGCCCATGCACCGCTTGCGCTTTCACTTCGACGTCGTGTCGCCCTACGCCTACCTTGCGTTCGAGGCGCTGCCGCAGGCGCTCGAAGGCTGCTCCTATGTCGTCGACTACCGGCCGCTGCTGTTCGCCGGCCTGCTGCAGCACCACGGCCAGAAGGGGCCGGCCGAGATCGAGCCGAAGCGCGCCTGGACTTTCCGCCACGTGGCCTGGCTGGCGCACCGCCAGGGCGCACCGCTCGAGGTGCCGGCCCAGCACCCGTTCAACCCGCTCGCGCTGCAGCGCCTGGCGCTGGCCTGCGCGCCGGCCGGCGGGTCGCCGAACCGGCGCGTCGTCGAGGCGCTGTTCCAGCACGTCTGGTGCGGCGGCGGTGCGGACGCGAACGACCCGCAGCGGCTGCAGGCGCTGACCGCCGCATTGGCGCCGCTGCGCGACCCGGCGGGCGCCGAGGTCAAGGCCGAGTTGCGCGCGCTGACGGATGCGGCGCTGGCGTCCGGCGTGTTCGGGGTGCCGAGCATCGACGTCGCGGGTCGGTCGTTCTGGGGCCTGGACGCGTTGCCGATGCTGGCGGCGTTCCTGCGCGGCGACGCCTGGTTCGAGGGCCCGGACTGGCAGGCCGCCGGAAGTGCCCGGCCGGGTGTGCGGCGCGGCTGACTGAACGACCGCACGCGCTCGACAACCTTCCTGCGTTTTCGGTCTACCGACCGGTCGGTCATACAATTCCGAGACGATGGCCGACCCCTCCCCCTCTTCCCTCACCCCGCTGCAGCTCGCCGAGCGCGTGCGCGACACGATGTGGGTCAACGACCGCGCCGCGCAGGCGCTCGGCATCGAGGTGCACGCGGTCGGGCCGGGCTCCGCGCGGTTGACGATGACGGTGCGCGAGGACATGCTCAACGGCCTCGACATCTGCCACGGCGGGCTGGTCGCGACACTGGCCGACACCGCCTTCGCTTACGGCTGCAATGCCTACAACGAGATCACGGTCGCCTCGGGCTTCTCGATCGATCTGGTCGCCCCGGGCCGGCGCGGCGATGTGCTGACCGCCGTCTGTACCGAGGTGGCCAAGGCCGGTCGCAGCGGGGTCTACGACATCGAGGTCACGAACCAGCGCGGCGACCGGGTGGCGGTCTTCCGCGGCCGCTCGGTCACGATGAAGGGCAAGCCCGTCGTGACGGGCTGAAGAGGAGACGCATCGATGCCCGTCAGACAACCCGCTCCCGGCGACCTGGACGCGATCGAGACCGCGAGCCGGGACGAGCTCGCCGCGGTGCAGCTGCAGCGGCTGCAGCAGACGCTGGCACGTGTGTACCTGAGCGTGCCGCACTACCGGTCCGCATTCGACGCCGCCGGCGTGCACCCATCGGACTGCAAGTCGCTCGCCGATCTCGCGAAGTTCCCGTTCACGACCAAGAAGGACCTGCGCGACAACTACCCGTTCGGCATGTTCGCGGTGCCGCGCGAGCAGGTGGTGCGGGTGCACGCCAGCAGCGGCACCACCGGCAAGCCGACCGTGGTCGGCTACACGCAGGCCGACATCGACACCTGGGCCGACCTCGTCGCGCGCAGCATCCGCGCCAGCGGCGGCCGGGCCGGCGACATCGTCCACGTCGCCTACGGCTACGGCCTGTTCACCGGCGGCCTCGGTGCGCACTACGGCGCCGAACGGCTCGGCTGCACCGTGATCCCGATGTCCGGCGGCCAGACCGAGAAACAGGTGCAGCTGATCGCCGACCTCCGGCCCGACATCATCATGGTCACGCCCAGCTACATGCAGGTGATCATCGAGGAGATGGAGCGCCAGGGGCTGGACCCGCGCGCCTCGTCGATCAAGGTCGGCATCTTCGGCGCGGAGCCCTGGACCGAGGCGATGCGGCACGACATCGAGGTACGGGCCGGCATCGACGCGGTCGACATCTACGGCCTGTCCGAGGTGATGGGCCCGGGGGTCGCGTGCGAGTGCATCGAGACCAAGGACGGCCCGGTGGTCTGGGAGGACCACTTCTATCCCGAGATCGTGAACCCCGAGACCGGCGAGCCGCTGCCCGACGGCGAGGAGGGCGAGCTCGTCTTCACGACGCTGACGAAGCAGGCGCTGCCGGTCATCCGCTACCGCACGCGCGACCTCACGCGGCTGCTGCCGCCGACCGCGCGCAGCATGCGCCGCATGGGCAAGATCGT
>JBDTUO010000419.1:0-3065 GCA_040007675.1 Rubrivivax sp. | reverse complement strand
GCCGTACCGCCCGGCGGCTTCTCGCCTTCGCGCAGCTGCAGCATCAGCTGGCGCATCTTCTCGAGCGCGCTTTCGACCGTCATCCGCATGTCTTTCTGGAACTCCGGATTGTCCTGCAGCCGCTCCGCGTTCTTCACCATCAGAGACAACTGCGTCACGATATTCTTGAGATCGTGGACCACGAAGGCAGACATCCGGTTGAAGGCGTCGAACTTGCGTGCCTCCAGCAGCGCCTCGGCGGCATGCAGCTGCGCCAGGAACGCCGCCGCCTGGCGGCTCGCGGTCTTGAGCAGGTCGCGCACTTCCCAGTCGAGCACGGTGGGCGTGCGGGGCGGTGCCAACAACACGAAGCCGGTCAGCGACTCACCGACGATCAGCGGCACGACCGCCCACACCGCGTCGGCGCGGCCGAGCAGCCAGGCCGGCAACACGAGCCCTTCATAGCGTGACGGCGCGAGCTCGGCCTCGGAAACGTCGACGATCCAGCCCTTTTCGCCGAGGAATCGCGCGAGCGCGCCGTCGTCCGGCTCACGCGTGGCGTCGACGAGTTGTTTGGTGCGTGTCGCCTCGATGAATTCGCCCTCGCCTGCGGAGCGCAGCCACAAGCTCGCTTCCGGGCTCTCGACCATGTCGGCCAAGCCGCGCAGCGCGAGGCTGCCCAGCTCCTGCGGGGACGACGGCGCCGACAGCATGTCGGTGAAGCGCAGCCATTCCTCGCGGTAGTCGTAGCGGTAGGCGAAGAAGTTCTTGGCGATGAACACGCGCAGCCGCGCGCGCATCGAGCCCGACAGCACCAGTACGCCGAGGAAGACCAGCGCGCTGAAGAGCACGGCGAGCTGGAGCGCACGTCCCCAGCCGCCCCCGAAGAAGCGCACGTAGTAGCCGAGCGCGGAGATGAACAGCAGGTAGCCGCCGGCCAGCAGCAGCGATGCCGAGTAGAAGGCCGCGTTGTGCGACACCTGCAGGCGCGTGCGCCAGTCGCCCTGGCGGCGCGCCGCGATGAACAGCAGCGGCACCGCGAGCGTGTGGATGCCCGCGCGGATGCTGAACGCATCGGCATCGAAGGCGCCGAACAGCACCGCCTCCGAGTAGATGTACAGGTCGAACATGAACAGTCCGGCCAGGCCCAGGCACAGCGGCTTGGCGCCCCAGCGGCTGTCGCGCGGCAGGTTTCGGAACAGCTGTTCGACCAGCAACAGGCCGAACACCGGCTGGGCCATCGACGCGAACAAGGCTGCCCGCTCGCCGTACGGGGCGTCGGTCCAGGCCGTCAGTGCGATTGCGAGCGCACCGAGCACCACCAGCAGGATCGCCGCCGGGCGCAACAGCCCGACCTCGGACCTGCCAGCGTCGTCCTTCGACGGCAGTACCGCCCCCAGCAGAAACCAGAACCACGCCGCATAGCGCAGCAGGTCGGCGCCGGCTGCCAGCGTCGGCGGCACGGCGTCGGGGGCGAGCCCCACCCCGAGTCCCGCAGCACCCCACACCGCGCTGGCGACGATCGCGGCCAGGAAGCGGCGGCCGGCGAGCTGCGTCGTGGCCCTGAAGTAGCCCATCGCCAACAGGCGCAGCGCAAAACCGCCATAGGCGATCGTGGCCGCCAGGAACCCTATCAGGGCGAGTTCAAAACCGCTGGTTTCCATCGGGGTGGATCAGACCACAGCCCCCGGCGACTCGCCAGCGGCGGTCATCACGGATAGGCTCGGCGCGAACTGTCGCCCCCTGGCAAGCAGGGGACGAAACGCGAGACGCTCAGCGCGCGCCCTTGCCGGTCAATACCACGGCCACCGTCTCGAACAGGATCACGATGTCTAGGAACAGGGTGTGGTTCTTGACGTAGTACAGGTCGTACTGGAGCTTTTCGATCGAATCCTCGACCGTCGCCCCGTACTGATACCGCACCTGAGCCCAGCCGGTGACACCGGGCTTGACCGATTGCCTCACCGCGAAGTACGGGATCTGCCGGGTCAGCTGCTCGACGAAGAACGGGCGCTCGGGCCGTGGGCCGACCAGGCTCATCTCGCCCCTCAGCACGTTGAACAGTTGGGGCAGTTCGTCGATGCGCAGGCGGCGGATGAGCTTGCCGACCGCAGTGACGCGGTCGTCGTGGACGCTGGCCCAGCGGGGCTGTCCGTCGCGCTCGGCGTCGACGCGCATGCTGCGGAACTTGGCGACCTGGAACGGGCGCCCGTTGAGGCCGACACGCTCCTGCCGGTAAAGGACCGGGCCGCGGCTGCCGAGTTTGATGGCGAGCGTGGCGAGCAGCATGATCGGCGCCGACAGAGCCAGCAGCAGCAGCGCGCAGACGATGTCGAAAACGCGCTTGATCGCAGTGCGGGCAAACCCCTGGTTGAAGCCGTCACCGAAGATGAGCCACCCGGCGTTCGCGAAGCCCAGGCGGATCTGGCCCAGGGTCTTCTCGAAGTGCGTGTTGACATCGTAGACGCGAATGCCGAACAGCTTGCAGTCGAGCAGCTCGCGCAGCGGCATGCTGCCCGAGCGGCGCTCGGTCAGCGCGACCACGATTTCGTCCGCACGCAGCTCGCGCGCGGTGTCCGTGAGCGCACGCGTCGTCGGCAGGACCTTCGAGGCATCGACGGCGCAGTCGCTCTCGTTCGGGCTCGGGTAGTAGCCGACGACTTCTGCGTAGGGGTCGGAGTCGCGCAGCGTGGCCGTGACCAGCTGAGCCGCCGGGCCGGCGCCGAGGATCAGGATGCGGGTTCGCCCCTGCTGGCTGCTCGCCCAGGCGGTGGCGTACACGCGGCGCAGGATCACGAGGGTCACGCCCACCATGGCCGCCAGGCGGATCGCATGCCGGGTGGCCAGCTCGGCGGGCAGCAGGCTGAACAATCCGTAGGTCAGCGGCAGGGCCAGCAGCAGCGCCAGCGCCGCCCGCGCGACGGTCTGGTGGACGGTGAAGTTCGGCGCCTTCTGGTACAGGCCCGAGGCGCTGTTGATGATGAACATGCCGGCCGCCAAGGACACGACCTGCGGCCCGGCTAGCGGCAGCATCGTCTGCAGGCCGTCGGTCTGGGTGGCAAAGACCACCAGCATCGCCAGCACGA
>JBDTUO010000418.1:0-3070 GCA_040007675.1 Rubrivivax sp. | reverse complement strand
CGGGCAGCCGGAACAGGCGCGGCTTCGGGTTGCCCGGCTGCGGCTTCGGCGTCACCGTTCCGACCTCGACGAAGCCGAAGCCCATCGCGCCGAGGCCATCGATGCAGCGGCCGTTCTTGTCCAGGCCCGCCGCCAGTCCGATCCGGTTCGGGAAACGAAGGCCGGCCAGGGTCACCGGGTCGTCGATGCGCGCCTGCGCCCACAGGCAGGCCGCGGGCGTGTGCTGCAGCCGCGCGATCGAGCCGAGGGTCAGCTCGTGCGCGTGTTCGGCGTCGAGCCCGAACAGGAACGGGCGGGTGAGGGCATACGGGACCAGCGGCATCGCATGATTGTCGTCGGGCACCGACTTCGGCCGGACGTGAAGCGTGCGCGCCGGATAATCCCCGCATGACGCAGGACGAACTGAAGGCCGCGGTGGGTCGCGCCGCGCTCGCGCACCTGGTGGACGGCGACTGGGTCGGTGTCGGCACCGGCTCCACGGTCAACCACTTCATCGACGCGCTGGCCGAGCAGCGGGGTCGGATCCGCGGTGCGGTCTCGAGCAGCGAGCAGAGCACGGCGCGGCTGCGCGCGCGCGGCATCGAGGTCGTGCCGGCCGAACGCGTCGTGCGGCTGCCGGTGTACATCGACGGCGCCGACGAGATCGACGGCCGCGGCAACATGATCAAGGGCGGGGGCGCGGCGTTGACGCGCGAGAAGATCGTCGCCGACCTGGCCGAGCGCTTCATCTGCATCGTCGACGCCAGCAAGCAGGTCAAGCGGCTCGGCCGCTTCCCGTTGCCCGTCGAGGTGATCGCGATGGCGGCGCCGCAGCTCGTGCGGCGCTTTGCGGCGATCGGCGGCCGCGCTGCGCTGCGCGCGGGCGTGCTCACCGACAACGGGCACCCGGTGCTCGACGTGCACGGCCTGGCGATCGACGACCCGCTGGCGCTCGAGGCCGAGATCGACCAGTGGCCGGGCGTCGTGACCGTCGGGCTGTTTGCACGCCACCGCGCGCGCCTCGCACTCGTGGGCTCGGCGGACGGTGTGCGCACGTTGCACTTCGAGTGAGCTATCCTGTCGGCGCCCATCCAGGGAAGGAACACTCGACTTGGCCAAACCAAACTACTCGTTCGAAAAGCGGCAGCGCGAGCTTGCCAAGAAGCGCAAGAAGGAAGACAAGGCGCACAAGAAGGCCAGTGGTCCTGGCGGCGAGGAGATGACGCCCAATGACGTGGCCTCGTCACTGACACCGTCGGATAACACGGGCGCGGATGGCGGCGCTGCCGCACCGACCGCCGACAAAGCCGGCGCCTGACGGCTTCGGCAGCGCTGCCAGGGCCGCTGAACGTGTCTCCTAGCCGGCGCCGGGTGGCGCCAGCCGAGCGGCCCTGACCCGCCAGCGCGCCGGGTCGACGGCGTCGCGCAGCCTGGCCTCCACCGGCATCGGCGCGCCGGTGATCCACGCCGCCAGCACTTCGGCCGCGAGCGGCCCCCAGGTCAGGCCGCGGCCGCCGAAGCCACTCAGCACGAACAAGCCCGGCTCACGCGCCTGCGCGCGCAGTGGCGCGGTCGGCGTGCCGCCGGGCAACGCGGCCGGCACCGGCCCGACCATCGGCAGTCGGTCGGGTGTCTGGGCCCGCCAGCCGACCCGCGCCCCGTCGGGCAGCGGCGCGGCGCCCCAGCCCGCAAGCCGCGCCAGACGGCTGCGGTTGAATTCGTCGTCGTCAGGCCGCCGGCGGGGATCGTCGTCATCCGGTGCCGACGTCGCACCCGCGGTCAGCGCGCCATCGGGGTGCGCGATCAGGTAGCCGTCGCCGGCCAGCGGAACCCGCGGCCGCGGCGCGTCGTGCGCAGCGGCGAGGGCGGCCGACCAGGTACCGATCTGACCCCGCGAACGAACGAGCGGCCAGGCCGCGGCGGGCCACCGCCGTGCCGCGTCGGCGGCGTTGGCGAGCACCAGCGTGCGCGTGATGGCCAGCGTGCGGCCCGCCGCGTCGAGCAGCGACCAGTCGGCACCGTCGCGCCGCAAGGCAGCGACGTCGGTACCGCCGTTGAAGATGATGCCCGGCGTGCCCAGCAGGTGCCGGACGAGCGCGCCGGGGTCGACCCAGCCACCGTCCGGAAACCACCAACCGGCGCGCGCCAGCGGGATGCCGGCACGCGCCGAGGCCGCCGCCGGACCCAGCGGCTCGGCGAGTTCGGGAGGCACGTCGAGGGTGCGCATGCGTGCCAGCCATTCGGCGCCGCCATCGTCGTCGTGGTCGTGGTCGTGACCGTTGTCGACGGCCGCGGGCGCCAGCCGGAGCAAGCCGTCGACCGCGCCGGGCAGCGCACCCGCGGCGATACACGGCCGCAGCCACTGCGCGGTGCGGCGTGCAGCCGCGCGGTGCCAGCGGGCGTGTCGGCCGTCGCCGGCGTGCACGGTCGCGTGGAACAGCCCGGCCGGGTTGCCCGAGGCCTCTGCGGCCGGCGCGGCGTGGCGGTCGAACACCCGCACCGACCACCCCTGGCGCACGAGCGCACGCGCGGCCCATGCACCGGCAAGCCCGGCGCCGAGCACGATCGCGGAGCGCGCAGCGGTGGCGTCGTCGTCATCGTGGCCGCGCGCTACCGATGAGCGCCGACCGCGGCGCGGGGCCAGCCGCGCGCGCAGCCATCCGGCGTGCCCGGGGCCGCCGTCGGTCGGACCGTCGATCAACTCGAAGCCCGCCGCCTGCAAGCCGTCGCGCACGCCGGGCACATCGGTCCCGAAGACCGCGGTCGCTCCGACGCGCAGGTGGCGCGCCAGCGTGCGCAGCAACGGCGCCGCCGAAGATCCGGGGGCCGCAAGCAACGGGTCGGCATCGAGCAGCAGCGCGTCGGCCTGCACGTCGAGCGCGCGCAGGAGCGGGCCGACTTCACCGAAGCCCAACAGCAGCTGCACCCGGCCCTCGTCGAGGTCGATGCTGTGCAGCCCGTTCCACGCCGGCGGCCAGTGGGCGCGCAGCGCTGCCGCGCCATCGGGCCACGGGGTCAGAGCGTGCGCTCCGGCGAGCGCGCTCGGTGTCAGCGAGCAGGCTGCGAGTGCGACGACGTGCAGCCGCTGCGG
>JBDTUO010000417.1:0-3078 GCA_040007675.1 Rubrivivax sp. | reverse complement strand
GCGATCTCGAAGAAGTCGATGAACATGCCGAGCACGAACACCAGCAGGTTGACGACGATCAGGAAGCCGAGCTGCCCGCCGGGCAGTTTGGCGAACAGGTGCTCGACCCAGATGTGGCCGTCGGCGGCGTTGAAGGTGAAGCTGAACACCGTCGAGCCGATCAGGATGAACATCACGAAGGTCGCGAGCCGGGCGGTGTTGTCGAGCGCCTGCCGCAGCAGCCTCGAGCTCAGCTTGCGCCGCCCGAGCGCCATGATCAGCGCGCCGAGTGCGCCCATCGCGCCGCCTTCGGTCGGGGTCGCGACGCCGAGGAAGATCGTGCCGAGCACGAGGAAGATCAGCACCAGCGGCGGAATCAGCACGAAGGTCACGCGCTCGGCCAGGCGCGACATCAGCCCGAGCCTGAACAGCCGGCTCAGACCCGACAGGCCCAGCGCGGTGAACGACGCGACCGTCATCGACAGGATGAAAATCTCGTCGCCGGGCGCGGGTATCGAGCGCTGCAGCCACGGATTCATGATGCTCTCGTGCACCTGCGACCAGGTCCAGCCGACCGCGGCGCACAACACCAGCAGCACGATCAGCGAGATGTGTCCGCTGGCGCCGTTCGTCTCGCGGTAGATGCGCGCCTCCACCGGCAGCGGCGGCACCCACTTCGGCCGCACGAGCGCGACGCCGACGACGAACAGCAGGTACAGGCCGACCAGCAGCAGACCGGGGATCAACGCGCCGGCGTACATGTCACCGACCGAGCGGCCGAGCTGATCCGCCAGCACGATCAGCACCAGCGACGGCGGAATCGCCTGCGCCAGCGTGCCCGATGCGGTGATCGTGCCGGTTGCGATGGTCCGGTTGTAGCCGTAGCGCAGCATGATCGGCAGCGAGATCAGGCCCATCGAGATCACCGCCGCGGCGACCACGCCGGTGGTCGCGGCCAGCAGCGCGCCGACCAGGATCACCGCGACCGCCAGCCCGCCGCGCACCGGGCCGAACACCTGGCCGACCGTCTCGAGCAGGTCTTCGGCCATGCCGGATCGTTCGAGGATGATTCCCATGAACGTGAAGAACGGGATCGCCAGCAGCGTGTCGTTCTTCATGATGCCGAACACGCGCAACGGCAGCGCCCCGAACAGCCCCTGGGGGAACAGTCCGACCTCCATGCCGATGAAGCCGAACAGCAATCCGGTGGCCGCGAGCCCGAAAGCGACCGGGATGCCGGTCAGCAGGAAGAACAGCAGCCCCACGAACAACAGCGGGACGAAGTTCTGGGCGATGAAGGCCGTCATCGCGGCACCTCGTGGACCGGGTTTCTCGACGGTTCTTCGAACTCCGCCGCGAGCTCCTCCTCGGCCGTGCGTTCGTGTCCGAAGCTGAACGGCTCCTCGAGCGCGCCGGTCAGGAAAGCAATGCGCTTGATCAGTTCCGACACCGCCTGCAGCAGCAGCATGCCGAAGCCGACCGGGATCAGCAGGACCACCGGCCAGCGGATCAGGCCACCGGCGTTTTCGCTCATCTCACCGGAGATATACGTGCGCAGGAAGAAAGGCCACGACAGGTCGATCATGATCACGCACAGCGGGATCAGGAAGATGACCATGCCGATGGCGTCGATGAGGGCGTTGGTGCGCTTGTTCAAACGCGACGAGATGAAGTCGATCCGGACATGTGCGTTGTGCAGGAACACGTAGGCCGCGCCGAGCATGAAGACGCCCGCGAACAGGTACCACTGGATCTCGAGGTAGGCGTTCGACCCGATGTTGAACGCCTTGCGCATGATCGCGTTGCCGGCACTGATCAGCACCGACGCCAGCACGAGCCAGATCGAGAGGCGGCCGATCCACCCGTTGAACGCGTCGATGAGCCCGGAAATCTTCAACAGCAGGGACATCTCGGCAGCTCCGGCAGTGCGCTGTCGGATTCTAGGCAGCGTGCTCGGCCGCCGGCGAGGGTTTGCCATGAATGCGAACGCCATTCGAGGCGTCCGGCGGCGTGCGGCGTCGCTCGGTGCGCGTGCGGCGTGAAATCGTCAGGCGGTTGATGCGGCCGCGGCGGCGAACAGCTTGGCGCTGCGTGTGCCGGTGCGGCAGAACGCGACCAGCGGGCGCGGCAGCTCGAGCAGCAGCGCCGCAAAGGCGGCGATCTCCTGCGGCGACTGGCTGCCGCCGGACACCGGCAGGAAGCGGTACTCGATGCCGGCCGCCTGCGCGGCGGCGGCGAATGCCGCCGAAGTGGGCTGCTCGGTACCGCCTTCGAAGTCCGGGCGGTTGTTGACGACGCTTCGGATGCCGGCGCGGGCCAGTTCGACGACCACAGCGGGGTCGAGTTGCGGCGCGACGAACACGTCATCGGCGACCGCACGGATCGGCAGCGGGGCGGGTGGGCTCATGGCGGCGATGCTACTCACTTCGCGGCCAGTGCCTGCTTGACCGCGGCCGACACCAGCGCCATGTCGGCCTGCCCGGCGAAGCGCGCCTTGGCCGCGCCCATCACGCGTCCCATGTCGCCCGGCCCCGCGGCACCCAACTCCGCCACCAATGCCGCCACCTGGGCCGACACGGCATCGGCCGACAGCCGCTTCGGGAGGTAGACCCGGAGCCAGCCGGCCTCGGCCTCTTCACGCGTGGCGAGGTCCTCGCGTCCGCCCTGGCGGAACGCCGTGATCGAGTCGTGGCGCTGCTTGACGAGCCGGTCGATCACGGCGACGACGCCGGCGTCGTCCAGCACGATCCGGTCGTCGATCTCACGCTGCTTGATCGCCGCCATCAGCCCGCGGATGGTCGTCAGCCGATCGGCCTCGCGCGCGCGCATTGCCGTCTTCATGTCGTCCTGGATGCGATCCTTCAGCGTCGTCGTCGTCGTGCTCATCGCGGTCTCCTGGGTCGGTCGGGGGCTCGACAATGCAAACAGCCCGCGACGGTGTGCCGTGCGGGCTGCGGGGGGGTCCGTGCGGCTCGGCCGGCGCGGTCAGTACATCTTCTTCGGCAACTGCATGCTGCGCACGCGCTTGAAGTGGCGCTTCACGGCTGCAGCCTTCTTGCGCTTGCGTTCCGCCGTCGGCTTTTCGTAGAACTCGCGTGC